>NZ_JBEGDO010000005.1:0-270363 GCF_051913525.1 Pseudomonas sp. PKS
CAGGATAGCGATGTAAGTATCGCTTCTTGGCGTCCGTTGTCATGGGACAGGCCCAGCAAAAGCCGCTGGCTCCCACATCCGGCCCGGCGCTTCGCACCGGGTCCCCTCGCTGCGGTGTCTTACGGGGCTTCGCGGCCTCCGGCTGGCTACGCCAGCCTCCATCTCGCAACTTCGGCTACGCCGAAGGGCGCTGCGCGCCTGCCCCTCCAGACACCTCCTCTCGGCCTTCTGAGGTCGCGATCGGTGGTGGCTGAACCATCGCGCATCAAAAGCAACGGCAACGGCAACGGCAACGGCAAACAAGCTGATTATTTGTTCTGGTCTGCGCTGGAGACTGTGGGAGCGGCGGTTCGGCGCTCAGGCGCCGACCTGACGGTCGGCGCAAATGCTTGTGGATGTTGGCGCAGCTGCGATGGGCTGCAAAGCAGCCCTTTGTGGTTTCAGGTTGGCAGCAGGTTGCGGGCGCGGGAGAGGGTCAGGGCGAGGTCTTCGATCATGTCTTCTTGTCCTCCCACGGTGCCGCGGCGGCCTAGCTCTACCAGCAGGTCGCGGGCGGGGATGCCGTACTTGAGTTCGGCGCGCTTGGCGAACAGCAGGAAGGAGCTGTACACACCGGCGTAACCGAGGGTCAGGGCGTCTCGGTCCAGGCGGATGGGCTGGTCCATCATCGGTACCACGAGGTCTTCGGCCACGTCCATGATGCGGTACAGGTCCACGCCGCTGTTCACGCCCATGCGTTCGAGTACGGCGACGAACACTTCCAGCGGGGTGTTGCCGGCGCCGGCACCCAGGCCGGCCACGGAGCCGTCGATGCGTACCGCACCGGCGTCGATCGCCGCCAGGGAGTTGGCAATCGCCATGCCCAGGTTGTGGTGGCCGTGGAAGCCCACCTCGGTTTTCGCCTCGAGCCCTTGGCGCAATACGCCGATCTTCTCGCTGACTTCATCGGGCAGCATGTAGCCGGCCGAGTCGGTGCAGTAGATGCAGTTGGCACCGTAGCTTTGCATCAGGCGCGCCTGCTCCAGCAGCTTCTCGGCGCTGACCATGTGCGCCATCATCAGAAAGCCCACGGTGTCCAGGCCCATCTTCGCCGCCATGCCGATGTGCTGGCCGGAGACGTCCGCCTCGGTGCAGTGGGTGGCCACGCGGATGGTCGAGACGCCGTGCTCATGGGCCATCTTCAGGTGATCCAGGGTGCCGATACCCGGCAGCAGCAAGGCCGAGACCTTGGCCTGCTTGAGCTTGGGGATCACCGCGCTGAAGTACTCCTCGTCGCTGTGCGCCGGGAAGCCATAGTTCAGGGACGACCCACCCAGGCCATCGCCATGGGTGATCTCGATCAACGGAACGCCCGCGGCGTCCAGGCCGGTGGCCACATCGACCATCTGCTTGAGGCTGATCTGGTGGCGCTTGGCATGCATGCCGTCACGCAGGCTCATGTCGTGCAACAGCACGTTCTTACCTTGAAGGTTCATCACCACCTCTCCTCAGCGGGCTGGCAATTGCAGGGTGCCCTTGTGGGCTTCTTCGGCGAACATCTCGGCGGTGCGCAGGCCGGCAGCGGTCATGATGTCCAGGTTGCCGGCCGACTTGGGCAGAAAATCCCCCAGGCCTTCCACCTCGATGAAGATCGACACCTTGTTGCCGTCGAACACCGGGCCGTTGACCAACTTGTAGCCGGGCACGTAACGCTGGACCTCTTCGACCATGCTCAGCACCGACGCGCGGATAGCGTCCTGGTCGGGGGTGTCGTCGGTCAGGCAGTGGATGGTGTCGCGCATCATCAGCGGCGGCTCGGCCGGGTTGATGACGATGATCGCCTTGCCGCGACGGGCGCCACCGATACTTTCCACCGCGCCTGCGGTGGTGCGGGTGAACTCGTCGATGTTCTGGCGGGTACCGGGGCCCACGGAGCTGGACGACACGGTGGCGACGATCTCGCCGTAGGCCACTGGCTGCACCCGCGACACCGCCGCCACCATCGGGATGGTCGCCTGGCCGCCGCAGGTGACCATGTTGACGTTCATCGCGAGCTTGGCCGCGTGTTCCTTGAGGTTGACCGGCGGCACGCAGAACGGGCCGATGGCCGCCGGGGTCAGGTCAACCATGATCACGCCCAGCTCGTTGAGCTTGCGGCTGTTGTGAGCATGCACGTAGGCCGAGGTGGCGTCGAAGGCGATGCGGATGTCATCGTCCAGCACATGGGGCAGCAGGCCGTCGAGGCCGTCGGCGGTGGTCTTCACGCCCATCGCCCGGGCCCGTTTGAGGCCTTCGGACTCTGGGTCCACCCCCACCATCCATACCGGCTCGATCCATTCGGAGCGGCACATTTTCATCAGCAGGTCGGTGCCGATGTTTCCCGGGCCGATAATGGCCGCTTTTAGTTTCTGGCTCATGGGCCTTGCTCCTCGATCAGGCTCGGAAGGACACCTGGGCACTGCCCAGGCCGTCGATGGTCAGGGAAAAGCGGTCGCCTGCCCGCACCGGCTCCAGCGGCACCAGCGAGCCGGAGAGGATCACCTCGCCCGCCTTGAAGGGGATGCCGAAAGCGCCGAGGGTGTTGGCCAGCCAGGCGACCGCGGTCAACGGGTTGCCCTGCACCGCCGAGCCCAGGCCCTCGCTCAGCAGCTCGCCGTTCTTGAACACGCGCATGTGCAGCGCCGGCAGGTCGAGTTCGCGCGGGTCGACGCGTTCCTGGCCGAGCACGAATACGCCGCACGAGGCGTTGTCGGCCACGGTGTCCTGGATGCGGATGCGCCAGTCATGGATGCGTGAGTCGACGATCTCGAAGCACGGCGTGACGTAGTCGGTGGCGGCCAGCACATCGGCCTCGGTGACCCCGGGGCCAACCAGGTCGTGCTTGAGCACGAAGGCGATCTCGCCCTCGGCGCGCGGCTGGATCAAGCGGTTCCCGGCAAGCGAGATGTCGGCGCCATTGTCGAAGGCCATGCCGCGGGTGATGAAGCCGAAGTCCGGCTGGTGCACATCGAGCATGCGCTGCACAGCGGCCGAGGTGACGCCGATCTTCTTGCCGACGATGCGATCGCCCGCCGCCACGCGGCGTTCGATGCAGTGCAGGGAGATGTGGTAGGCGTCTTCGATGCTGATCTGGGGCCAGCGCTCGGTCAGCGGGGCCAGGGTCTGGCCGTCGCACAGGGCCTGGTAGAGTTCGTCGCCGTGCTGGCGGCGCAGTTCAAGGCTCATACTCGGCCCTCCGCGAGGAACGCCAGGCATTCGCGGTTGAACAGCTCACGGTGCTCGACCATCACCCAATGGCCACACTCGCTCAGCAGCACGAAGCGGATGCGCTGGCAGGCCTGCATCAGGGTGTTGGCCCCGGACACCGGGCAGAACTTGTCGTTCATGCCCCAGAAGCCGAGGATCGGGCAGGCCAGCTGCGGCAGCTGTTCGGCCATGTTCGGCACCTCCATGGTCGAGAGCACGCACGGCGGCTGCTCGGCGACCACCGCGACCCGCTCGGCGACGGTGTCATCGTCGATCAGCGAGGGGTCGAACAGTTGCAGGCCCAGCAGGCGCTTCATGCCGGCAGCGTCGCGCAGCTCGCCACTGGCAAAGGCCGCAGCCATGCGCTGGATGCCTTCCATCTGTAGGTAGTACTGGGCCTTGTCCATCAACCCGCCGGGGGCCATCAGCACCAGGCGCGCCACCCGCTGCGGCTGGCGCAGGGCGATGGCAATGGCGATGGCGCCGCCCAGGGAGTTGCCGACCAGGGTGCAGCGCTGGATGTCCAGCGCATCGAGCAGCCCCAGCAACGCCTCGACGAAGAAGTCCAGGGTGTAGGCGGTTTGCGGTTTGTCCGAGGCGCCGTAGCCCGGCAGGTCCGGCACGATGGCGCGGTAGCCTGCAGCGGCGAATTGCGGGTAGTTGCGCTTGAAGTTGCTGTGGCCGCTGGCGCCCGGACCGCTGCCATGGATGAACACCACCGCCTCGCCCGTGCCGACGTCCTGATAGTGCAGTTGCAGGCCATCCGCCAACCTGACCTTGTGCCCTTGCGCTGCTGCGCCCATGGGGAAACCTCCCGGCTTGTTGTTGTTCCGGGATTATTCAGAGCGGCCAGGGCACACGGCATCGTCCAACAAGACTACAAGCCCCGCCCCTAGTCCCTTTGGACGTTGGCCCTCGGGCAATGGCTGCCTAGCATCGGGGCATCCTTCCGACAGACAAGACAAGGCTTTCCCATGCACGACCCATTGGATTTTCGCGGCAAAGTGGTTCTGGTCACCGGTGGTGCCAAGGGCGTGGGCCGCGGTATCACCCGCCGCTTCCTGGAGTGCGGTGCCAACGTGGTGATCTGCGGCCGCCAGGCACCGGAGCGGCTGCCAAGCGGCGGCGGCAAGCAGGCGGTGTTCATGCAGTGCGACGTGCGTGACCTGGAGCAGCTCGAGCAATTGATCGGTAACGTGCTCAAGTTCTTCGGCCGCCTTGATGTGCTGGTCAACAACGCCGGCGGTGCGCCGTTCGCCGAAGCGGCCACGGCCTCGCCGCGGTTTTCCGAGTCCATCGTGCGGCTCAACCTGCTGGCCCCGCTGAACCTGTGCCAGCTGGCCAACCGGGTGATGCAGGAGCAGGCCGAAGGCGGCGCCATCATCAACATCTGCAGCGTCAGTGCCACCCGCCCCTCGCCGGGCACCGCCGCCTACGGCGCAGCCAAGGCCGGCTTGCTCAACCTGACCCGCTCGCTGGCGGTGGAGTGGGCGCCCAAGGTGCGGGTCAATGCGGTCACGGCCGGGTTGATCCTGACCGAACAGGCCGAACTGCATTATGGTGACGCCCAGCAGCAGGCCCAGGTAGCCGCCACCGTGCCACTCGGGCGTCTGGCCGAGCCGGACGACATCGGCGACACCTGCCTGTACCTGGCCTCGCCGCTCGCCCGCTATGTCAGCGGCGCCGACCTGATGGTGCACGGCGGCGGCGAACGCCCGGCCTTCCTCGATGCGGCGAAAAGCCAGTGACCGGTAAAGGAGCCCAACCCATGTCCCAGATCGCCCACCACAGCGTGGCCCTGGCGATGCCCCACAGCGACGCCTGGACCAAGCTGCGTGACCTCACCCAGGCCCCGCACTACGTGCCGGGGCTGACCGGCTGCCGCTTCCACCCAGGCCCACGCGAAGGCCTGGGCACCAGCCGCCGCGTGTTTCGCAAAGGCGGCCAGTGGCTGGATGAGAGCGTGGTGCATTGGGAGGATGGCAGCGGCTTCGTGTTGGCGCTGCACAAAGCCGAAGGTGGAGCGCCCTTCCCGTTTCGCCAGGCGAGTTTCCATTACAGCCTCGAAGACGCAGGCGCTCAGTGCCGCATCAGCACTGCCCTGCATTACCAACTGCGCGGCGGACGCGTAGCCGAATGGTTGTTGCGCCGAGCGTTCGACAAGGTCGTGCGGGAGATTGGCGAAAACCTCAAGGCCTATTACGAAAGCGGCCGCACCCAGAATGCCGATTACGACCTGCGCCGCGCGTTGGCGGCCGGGCATGACATGACCTGAGCAAGGGGGCGCCTTGTGCCGCGAATGGGCTGCAAAGCAGCCCCGTTGCACCCAGGCCCACAGGCACAGCACGCCCCCTGAGGGCGGCGGTGAACCTGTGGGAGCGGCGGTTCGGCGCTCCGATTCACCCGCGAACACCGGCGTAGCCGGTGCCATCTTTCTCAGCGCGGCTGGAGGTTCACTTCGCTCCAGAAGGCCTTCATGCTGCGGATCAGGCCGTGCTCATCGAACTCCATCACATCGATCACCTGCAGCGAGCACTCGCGCCCCTCCCAGGTGAGGTCCACCCGAAACGGCACGGCGCCGCAGCCGTTATGCGTGGCGCGCACAGGTCCGGTGAGGGCTGCGGACACATTCATCTGCCCCAACCCCTGCCGGTAGAACTCACTGACTGCACCAATGCCGCGCAGCGGCGGCTGGCCCACCGGGTCCTCGACCGTGGCATCCTCGGCGTACAGTGCCAGAATGCCGTCGATGTCCCCGGCGTCCACCAGCTCGACGTAACGCTGCATGCGCGCCTGCACCTGCTCTGGCGTCGGCAAGGCCATCTCAAGCCACCTCGAACAGCGCAGCAGCGCCCATACCACCGCCGATGCACATGCTCACCACCACATAGCGAACGCCCCAGCGCTTACCCTCGATCAGCGCATGCCCCACCATCCGCGCCCCGGACATACCGAACGGGTGGCCAATGGCAATCGCACCGCCGTTGACGTTGAGGCGGTCGTTGTCGATGCCCAGCGTGTCGCGGCAGTACAGCACCTGGCAGGCGAACGCTTCGTTGAGCTCCCACAGGCCGATGTCATCGACCTTCAGGCCATGGCGCTTGAGCAGCTTGGGGATCGCGTACACCGGCCCGATGCCCATCTCGTCGGCCTCGCAACCGGCCACCGCCAGCCCGCGATAGATCCCCAGCGGCTGCAAGCCACGCTGCTCGGCCAGACGCGCGCTCATCAGCACCGACGCCGAGGCACCGTCCGACAGCTGCGAGGCGTTGCCAGCGGTGATGAAACGCCCGGCCTCGGTCCACTGCCCGCCCCCCCACACCGGCTCCAGGGCCGCCAGGCTGGCGGCGGTGGTGTCGGGACGGTTGCACTCGTCCTGCAGCAGGGTCACCGCTTCATGACGGCTCTCGCCGCTGGCTTTGTCGACGATCAGTTTCTGGGTGGTCAACGGCGCCAGTTCCAGGTCGAAGCGCCCGGCCTGTTGCGCGCTGGCGGTGCGCAGTTGGCTCTGCAGGCTGTAGGCATCCTGTTCTTCGCGGGTGATGCCGTAGCGCTGGGCGACGATTTCGCCGGTCTCGAGCATCGGGATGTAGGCTCGCGGGTCGCGTTCACGCACCAGGGTGGACTGCCAGCGGTAGAGGTTCTTGTGCTTATTCTGCACCAGGGAGATCGACTCCAGGCCACCGGCCACGGCGATGTCGAGCTCGTTGCAGAGGATGCCCTTGGCGGCGATGGCGATGCTCATCAGGCCCGAGGCGCACTGGCGCTCCACCGCCATGCCGGACACCTGCACCGGCAGCCCGGCGGCCGTCGCGCACAGGCGGCCAAGGTTGTAGGCCTGGGTGCCCTGCTGGGCGGCGGCGCCGATGATCACATCGTCCACCTCGTCCGGCGCGATGCCTGCGCGGCGTACCGCTTCGGCTACCACGTGGCCACCCAGGGTCGGGGCCTCGGTGTCGTTGAAGGCGCCGCGAAAGGCCTTGCCGATGGGCGTACGCGCCGTGGAAACGATCACTGCTTCGTTCATGCTGGACTCCTTGGATGACTCATGCCGGGTAGTAACGGCTGATGGTGTCGACCACACAGCCAGGACGCTCCTGGCCTTCGATCTCGACGCTGACGCGGATCACCGCCTGCACCCCGCTACCGACCGCTTCGGTCGAAACCAACAGGGCGCTGCCGCGCACCCGCGACCCCACGCGCACCACCGACGGAAAACGCACACGTTCACAACCATAGTTGACGCCCATGGCGATACCCTGGACCTCGATGATCTGCGGCAAGAACAGGTTGACCAGCGACAGGCTCAGGTAGCCGTGGGCGATGCAGGCGCCGAACGGCCCCTGGGCCGCACGTTCAGGGTCGACGTGGATCCATTGGTGGTCGCCACTGGCCTCGGCGAACAGGTCGATGCGCGCCTGGTCGATGCGCAACCAGTCGCTTTTGCCCAGCTCCTGGCCCACCGCTTCGTGCAACGCCTCGGGCGTGCGGAAGATACGCGCCATGCTCAGGCCCTCTGGCTGGAGACCGACAGCACTTCGCCGGTCATGTACGAGCTGTAGTCGCTGGCCAGGAACATCATCACATTGGCCACTTCCCACACCTCAGCGGCGCGGCCAAAGGCCTCGTTGGCCGCCAGCTGGTCGAGCACCGCCTGGGGCGCGGATCGGGCGAGAAAATCGTGCATGGCGATGCTCGGGCTCACCGCGTTGATGCGGATGCCATGCTCGGCAGCTTCCACCGCCGCGCAGCGGGTCAGGGCCATGACCCCGGCCTTGGCCGCGGCGTAGTGGGCCTGTTGCTTCTGCGCGCGCCAGCCGAGCACCGAGGCGTTGTTGACGATGACGCCGGCGCCACGCGCCATCATGTACGGCAGCATGGCGCGGGTCATGCGCATGGTGCCGGTGAGGGTCACATCGAGCACCCGGTTCCATTCTTCGTCAGGCATCTCCACCAGTGCCCGCGACCCACCCAGGCCTGCGTTGTTGATCAGCACATCGACGCCGCCCAAGGTATCCTCGGCGGCCTCGACCAGGGCTCGCACCTGAACTTCGTCGGTGACGTTGCACAGGTGCCCATGCACCTGGGCAAGGCCGGTGGCCTCGCGGATGCGCGTGACCGCTTCATTGAGCCGGCCTTCGTGGATGTCGCTGATCATCATGGCCCGGCAGCCCTCCTCGGCCGCGCGCAAGGCGGCGGAAAAACCGATGCCGGAACCGGCGGCGGCGGTGATCAGCACCGACTTGCCGCGCAGCAGGCCGTGGCCGGGTACATAGTGTGGAACGGGCATGCGAAGACTCCTCGATCAGGGACGCGGACGCGGTTCCCGGGGCATACCCAGGGCGCGTTCGGCGATGATGTTGCGCTGGATCTCGTTGCTGCCGCCGTAGAGGGTGTCGGCGCGGCTGAACAGATACAGCGATTGCAGGCGGTTGAGCTGGTACGGCGCGGCCTCGAGCAACTCGGCCTGGGGGCCGAGCACGTCCATGGCCAGCTTGCCGAGGCTGGCGTGCCAGCTCGACCAGCCCAGCTTGTAGATGGTCGCCTCGCGGCGCAGCGTGCCGTCTTGAGGCCCGGAGAGCATGCGCAGCGAGTTGTAGCGCAGGATGCGTAGGCCACACCACGCCTCGGCCAGGCGCTGGCGCAGGTGCGGGTCACGATCGGCGCCGTTGGTACGGGCAATGGCGATGATTTCGTCGAGCTCGTTCTGGAACTGCATCTGCTGGCCCAGGGTGGACACGCCCCGCTCGAAGCCCAGCAGCGCCATGGCGATCTTCCAGCCCTCGCCCGGCTCACCGACGATGTTCGACGCCTCGGTGCGGGCGTCGTCGAAGAACACCTCGTTGAACTCCGAGGTGCCGGTCATCTGCTCGATCGGCCGCACGCTGATGCCCGGCTGGTCCATCGGCACCAGCAAGAACGACAAGCCATGGTGGCCGACGCTGCCCGGCTCGGTGCGGGCCAGCACGAAGCACCAGTCCGATTCGTGGGCCAGCGATGTCCAGACCTTCTGCCCGTTGATCAGCCAGTCGCCGTTGGCGTCTTGGGCGGCGCGGGTCTTCACCGCGGCCAGGTCCGAACCTGCCCCAGGCTCCGAATACCCCTGGCACCAGAACGTGGTGCCTTGGACAATGCCCGGCAAAAAACGCCGCTTCTGTTCGTCGCTGCCAAACGCCGCGATGGTCGGCCCGGCCAGGCCCTCGCCGATGTGCCCCATACGGCCGGGCCCTCCGGCGCGGGCGTATTCTTCGTGGAAAATCACCTGCTGACTGATCGACAGCCCTCGCCCACCATGCTCCGGCGCCCAGCCCACGCAGGTCCAGCCGCCCTCGGCGAGCTTGCGCTCCCAGGCTTTGCGCGCCTCGGGGAACATGTGTTCATCCCCCGGGCCGCCGCGAAAACGCAGGGCTTCGAACTCGCCCTGCAAGTGGGCAGCCATCCATTGGGCGACCTCCTGGCGAAAGCGCTCGTCCTGCTCACTGAAACGGATCTTCATGGCTGCTCCCCGATAATCACGCTGGCGATCTGCTGCAGATGCCAGGCCGGTGCGCCGAGGTAGCTCTCGCTGGCCCGGGCACGCTTGAAATACAGATGCGGGTCGTATTCCCAGGTAAAGCCCACGCCGCCATGCAACTGGATCGACTCGGCAGCGCAGTGGAAGTACGCCTGGGAGCACTGGGACTTGGCCAGGGAGGCGGCCTGTGGCAGCTCTGCGGCCACCTGGTCGTCACCGGCGGGGTCCAGCGCCTCCTGGGCGACGCAGGCGGCGTAATAGCTGGCCGAGCGCGCGCATTCGACCTGCAACATCATGTCGGCGGCCCGGTGCTTGAGGGCCTGGAAGCTGGCCAAGGGGCGGCCGAACTGCTGGCGCTCCTGCAAGTAGGCCACGCTCAGGTCCAACGCCTGTTGGGCACCGCCGACCTGTTCGGCGGCCAGGCCCACGCAGGCCAGGCGCAGCATGTCCTGCAGTTGTGGCCAGGCCGCACCGGCCTCGCCGAGCACCGCGTCCGGGCCTACGTACAGACGTGTGAGGCGCACGCGGCCCAAACGCCGGGTCTGGTCCATGGTCGGCTGCCACTGACGCTCCAGACCCGCCTGCCCGGCCTCGACCAGGAACAGGCTGACGCCCGCCTCGCCCGTGCTGCCGGCCAGACGCGCGGCGACCACCAGCAGATCGGCGCTGTGGCCGTCGATCACCTGGGCGTATTCGCCGTCCAGCACGTAGCCCTCGCCTTCGGGCGTTGCCGTCACGCCAATACCTTCGGTGGACCAACCGCCCCCATCGCCCCAGGCTGCGGTGCCGCGCACACGGCCTTCGGCGATGGCCGGCAGCCAACGCTGCTTCTGCGCCTCGCTGCCCGCCAGCAACAGGGCTGGCGTGGCCAGGCAGGCGGTGGCGAAGAACGGCGAGCACAACAGGCGCCGGCCCATCTGTTCCAGGAGGATGGTCAACTCGACGAAGCCCAGGCCCAAACCGCCGTAGGCTTCGGGGATATGAATCGCAGGCCAGTACATCTCGCTGCACAGGCGCTGCCAGAGGTCGGTGTCATAACCGGTTTCGCTGACCATGGCCGCGCGCACGGCGGCACAGTCGGACACATCGGCAAGGAAGCCCTCGGCCGATGCGCGGATCATTTCCTGTTCGTCGCTCAATGCAAAGTCCATCGCGGCGTCTTCTACTCGTCTGGCCCAGGTGCCTGCGAGTGTGGCCAGATGCGCTGGCGGTCGAATCGGCCAATTGGACTAGGCGCGGTGGTGTCTGCTTCGCGGGTAAATCGGCTCCGCCGGTTATCACAAGACAAGCCCGCGCCAGCGAAAGGACCACGCATAGATTGTGTGCAGGCAAAAAAAAACCGCACCACCCTGGCATGTGGCGCGGCCCCGCCCTAATGGCGAAAAAACCTCGAATCAGCTGCCGTAGACTTTCTGTGCCGGCACGGCGCGCTCCAGCAGCTCACCGACCGCCGCGCCCACCTGGGCCACGGCCCAGCGGCCTTGGTTGTCGACCTGCGGCCCGCGCCGCCAGCCGTCGGCGATGGACAATTTGCCGCCTTCGACCTCGAACATCTGCCCGGTGACGCCAGCGGATTCGCGCGAGCCCAGCCACACCACCACCGGCGCGACGTTCTCCGGGGCGAAGTAATCAAAACCTGCTTCGGGCTTTTTCATCACCTCGCCGAACACCCCCTCGGTCATGCCAGTGCGGGCCGCCGGAGCCAGGGCATTGACGGTGATGCCATAACGCGCCAGCTCCGCCGCCTGAACCAGCGTCAAGGAAGCGATACCGCCTTTGGCTGCGGCGTAGTTGGACTGCCCGATCGAGCCCTGCAGGCCCGCGCCGGAGCTGGTGTTGATGATGCGCGCATCGACCTTGACGCCATTTTTGGCCTGCTCGCGCCAGTGGCGTACGGCATGGCTGGACAGGCAGAAGTGCCCCTTCAGGTGCACCGCCACCACCGCGTCCCAGTCCGCCTCGGTGAGGCTGGCGAACATGCGGTCGCGGCAGATGCCGGCGTTGTTCACCACCACGTCGAGGCCGCCGAAGGCCTCCAGCGCGGCGGCGACGATGCCGCCTGCGTCTTCGTAATGCGTGATGTCGTTGCTGTTGGCGATGGCCTGGCCATCCTGCTCGCGGATCTGCGCGACCACCGCTTCGGCTGCGTCGCGGTTGATGTCATTGACCACCACCTTGGCGCCCTCGGCCGCGAAGGCCAGGGCATAGGCACGGCCCAGGCCGCCGCCTGCGCCGGTGATGACCACGACTCGGTTGTTGCAACTGCTCATGGGGACTCTCCTGCGCTTACAGGCGCTCGATGATGGTGACGTTGGCCTGACCGCCGCCTTCGCACATGGTCTGCAGGCCATAACGCCCGCCGCTGCGCTCCAGCTCATGGAGCAGGCTGCACATCATCCGGGTGCCGGTGGCGCCCAGTGGATGGCCCAGCGCGATGGCGCCGCCGTTGACGTTGGTCTGGGCGTGGGGGTAGCCGGTCTCGTTGATCCAGGCCATGGCCACCGAGGCGAAGGCTTCATTGATCTCCACCCGGTCGATGTCCTCCAGGCGCATACCGGCGCGCTTGAGCGCATAGGCGGTGGCCGGGATGGGCGCGGTGAGCATCCACACCGGGTCGGCGGCACGCACGCTCATGTGGTGGATGCGCGCCCGTGGCGTGAGGTTGTAGCGCTTGAGCGCTGCTTCCGAGACCACCAGCAGCGCGCTGGCCGCGTCGCAGGTCTGGCTGGAGACGCCCGCGGTGACGCGGTCGCAGCCAAACAGGATGTCCAGCTCGGCCATCTTGTCCAGGCTGGTGTGACGTGGGGTTTCGTCATGTTCGACCCCGGCCAGGGGCACGATCTCACGGGTGAAGTAGCCCTGCTCGATGGCCCGCAGCGCCCGGCGATGGGACTCCAGCGAATAGGCCTCCAGCGCCTGGCGGCTGAGCTGCCAGTGCTCGGCGATCATCTGCGCGGAGCGGAACTGGGTCGGCGGGGTCGAGCCGTAGCGGCGCACCCAGCCTTCGGAACCGGTGAACGGATTGGTGAAGCCCAACGGCTCGGCGGCGGTCATGGCCGAGGAAATCGGGATCTGGGTCATGGTCTGCACGCCACCTGCGACCACCACGTCCTGGGTGCCGCTCATCACCGCCTGGGCGGCGAAATGCAGGGCCTGCTGCGAAGAGCCGCACTGGCGGTCGACGGTGGTGCCGGGCACCGCGTCGCTGAGGCCGGCCGCCAGCCATGCGGTGCGGGCAATGTCGCCGGCCAACGGTCCGATGGTGTCGACGCAGCCGAAGATCACGTCGTCATAGTCTTCATCGGGGATCGAATTGCGCTCGACCAGGGCGCGCAGCACGTGGCCACCCAGATCGGCCGCGTGGATATGGGCCAAGCCACCTTTGCGCCGCCCGGTGGGCGTGCGCAGGGCATCGACGATATAAGCTTCAGGCATCTTCTACCTCCGCCGACATGAACGTGGTGCCGGCCCCTATGGCCCGGCGTGAGTCGAACAGCGCCTGGCGGATCCGCGCCTTGTGCAGGGCATGGTCGCCCCAGGCCTTGTCCAAAGCCCAGGCGCGCTTCATGAACAGCTGCAGGTCGACCTCCCAGGTGTACCCCATGGCGCCATGGGTCTGGATGGCGTTGCGGGCGGCCAGCAGCGCCGCCTCCGAGGTCGCCAGGCGCGCGTGGGACACCGCCAGCGCGAGCTCGGCCTCGTCATGGGCCAGCGCATGGGCGGCGCGGTACAGCGGGCCCTTGGCGAACTCGATGCGCACCGCAACATTGGCCATCAGATGCTTGACCGCCTGGAACGAGCCGATCGGCTTGCCGAACTGCTTGCGCTCGAAGCTGTAGTCCACGGCCAGGTCCACCATGCGCTTGGCCAGGCCCAGCAATTGCGCCGCGCAGCCCAGCGCGCCGCGCTCGAAGGCGCGCGCCAGCAACCGCGCGGCTTCCTCGCCACGGGCCACGCAGGTGGCCGCGCCCGGGGTCCACAGCACCTGGTACAGCTGGCGGCTCGGGTCCACCGACAGGTTGCGCACCAGCTCGACGTCTTCGCGTGGCACGGCGTGCAGCTCATCGCCGTGGCTGAGCAGCAGCAGGTCGGCCACGTGGGCGTCGCTGACCAGCGGGTTGCCCGGCTCGCTCACCGCCAGGCGCGCCTGGCCCTCGGCCACGCGTCCCAGCCAGTCCGCCTTCAGGCCCTCGTGCGCCGCACCCAGTTCGGCCAGCAGCGGCACCGCCACCAGCATGGTCTCCACCAGCGGCTCGGGCAGGCCCGCATAGCCACATTCCTGGGCCAGCAGGACGAAGTCCAGGGCACCCAGGCCCATGCCGCCGTACTGCTCCGGCACGGTCAAGGCAGTCAGGCCCAACTCCACCAGTTGCCCCCAGAGCCGGTCGCAACGGCCGCTGTCGCTCTGCCACAGCTCGCGGATGCGCTCGGGCGTCACTTCGTTGATAAAGAAACTGCGTACGTTGTCCTGGAAGAGCAACTGGTCGCTGTTGAAACTAAAGTCCATGGTCTGCTCCTCAGGCACGCGGCATGCCGAGCATGCGTTCGGCAATGATGTTGCGCTGGATCTCGTTGGTGCCGGCGTAGATGGGCCCGGCCTGGGCGAACAGGAAGCCGTCCAGCCACTGGCCGACATCACCGGCCGCCGGGGCGTCGGGCAGCAGTTCGCCGCGCAGGCCCAGGATGCTCATGGCCGTTTCGTGCATGCGCAGGTCCAGCTCGGACCAGAAGATCTTGTTGGTCGAGGACTCCGGCCCGATGCGCCCGCCTTTGACCAGCTGCGAGGCGGTCATGTAGGTGGACTGGGTGTAGGCCTCGGCATCCAGCCAGGCGCGCATCACCGCCTCGCCGATGGCCGGGTCCCGGTCGGCGCTTTCGCGGTTGGCCTGGTACAGCTGCACCAGGCGCCGGGCGGTTTCCTGGAAGCGCGCCGGCGAGCGCAGCATCAGCCCACGCTCGAAGCCCGCCGTGGACATCGCCACGTGCCAGCCCATGCCCTCGCCACCCAGCACGTTCTCCACCGGCACGCGCACGTCGTCGAAGAAGATCTCGGCAAAGCCCGGCAAGCCGTTGAGCTGCGGGATCGGCCGCACAGTGATGCCAGGGCTGTTCAGCGGCACCAGGATGAAGGTCAGGCCGTGGTGACGCTGGGAGCCGGGGTCGGTGCGGAAGATGCCGAACACCCAGTCGGCCCACACCGCGCGGGTCGACCAGGTCTTCTGGCCGTTGATCACATAGTGGTCGCCATCACGCTCGGCGCGTGAGCGGATCGCCGCCATGTCCGAGCCTGCGCCCGGCTCCGACCAGCCCTGGGCCCAGATGTCCTGGCCGGTGGCCATGCGTGGCAGGAAGCGCGCCTTCTGCGCCTCGGTGCCGTACTCCATGAGGGTCGGGCCGAGCAGGAAGATGCCGTTCTGGTTGACCCGCGCCGGTGCACCGGCCCGGTAGTACTCTTCTTCGAAGATCAGCCACTCGATCAGGTCGCAACCGCGCCCGCCCAGGCGGGTGGGCCAGGTGACCATGCCCCAGCGGCCTTCGTTCAGGCGCGCTTCCCAGGCGCGGTGGGCGGCAAAGCCTTCCTCGGTATCGAACGAAGGCAGCGGTTGGCTCGGCACATTGGCCTGGAGCCAGGCCCGCACTTCGGCGCGAAAGGCCTGCTGGGCAGGGGTGTAGGTAAGGTCCATGGTCTGCCCTCAACCGTTAAAGTTCGCGTTGCGCTTCTCGACGAACGAGTCGCGGGCTTCCTGGGAATCCTGGGTGCGGTAGGCCTCGAGGGTGAAGCCCTGCTCCCAGCGGTACTTGTCTTCCAGGTTGCCGTCCTCGATGCCGTTGAGCGCTTCCTTGGCCAGGCGGATCATCGCCGGGCTCTTGGCCGCGATGGATGCGGCGATACCCAACGCGGTCTCGCGCAACTGCTCGCGCGGCACCACCCGCTCCAGCGCGCCCAGGCGGTAGGCCTGGGCGGCGTCGATCATCTCGCCGGTAAAGTACATGTGGCGCACCTTCTGCACCGGGAACAGCCGCTGCAGGTGGGCACCGCCGCCCATGGCGCCACGGTCCACCTCGGGCACGCCAAAGCGCGCGCAGTCGGACGCGACGACGATGTCGGCAGCGCCGCAGATGCCGATGCCACCGCCCAGGACGAACCCGTGCACGGCGACGATC
Organism: Pseudomonas sp. PKS; assembly: GCF_051913525.1. Taxonomy (NCBI): domain Bacteria; kingdom Pseudomonadati; phylum Pseudomonadota; class Gammaproteobacteria; order Pseudomonadales; family Pseudomonadaceae; genus Pseudomonas; species Pseudomonas sp. PKS. The sequence goes on from NZ_JBEGDO010000005.1 coordinate 15,905, forward strand.
ACCGGCACCTTGTTGCGGTGCACGGCCTTGAAGGTGTCGTAGTTGCCCTTGTTGACCGCGACGATCAGGTTGCCGTCGGCGGCCAGCTCCTTGATATCGACCCCGGCGCAGAAGCCACGGCCTTCGGCGCGGATGACGATGGCCCTGACCTGCGCGTCCTCGCCCAGCGCCTGCAGGGTGCTGGCGATGTCGGCCCAGCCCTGGCTGTTGAAGGCATTGACCGGGGGATGGTTGAAGACCATCTCGGCAATGCCGTTATCAATGCTCACGTTGAATGGTTGCATTGGGAGTCCCCCTCACGAAATTCGGCGGCACAGCGCGCCCAGGCGCTGCTCGGCGTCCTGGACGATCTGCTCTATCAATTCGGCGCAGCCCGGCAGGCTGTCGATGCCTGCGGCCACTTGCCCGGCCGGCAGCACGCCTTCGGCAGGCAGGCCTTCGACCATGGCTTTCTGGATGACCATCGGCGCGTTGGCCGCCATCAGGCTCTGGGCGGCGGTCAGGCCGCCGTCGCGGCGCATCTTCAGGGCGCTGCCCAGCAACTGCCCCAGGCCCAGGCCGGTGTGACGGCGGTAGGCCAGGCCACTGCGCACGGCCAGCAGCCAGCGGCGCAGGCCGCTGCTGGTTTCCAGCTCATCGAGCAGCTCGTTGCGGATCATGCGTTGCGGCAAGCCATCGATGGCCCGGCTGACGATCACCGCCGCCGGGTCCTTGACCGCCAGGTAGCGCGCCAGGGTGGCCTGGGGCACCGGACTGTCGGCGGTCATCAGAAACCGCGTGCCCATGGCAATGCCATCGGCGCCCTGGGCCAGGGCCGACACCAACCCGCGGCCATCCTTGAAGCCACCTGCGGCCACCACCGGCACCTGCACCGCGTCGAGCACCTGGCCCAGCAGCATGGCGGTGGGCACCGCACCGGTGTGGCCACCGCCCTCGCCGCCCTGCACGGTCACCACGTCAGCGCCCATTTCCACGGCCTTCTGCGCGTGCTTCAGCGCGCCCACGGTGGGCATGCAGACCACCCCGGCGTCCTTGAGCCGGGCGATCATCTGTTTACCGGGCGAGCGGCTGTAGCTGACCGCGCGCACCTGGTGGCGCACCACCAGCTCCACGATCTCTTCGGCGTTGGCCTGGTACATGTGGAAGTTGACCCCGAACGGGCGGTCGGTCAGGCGCTTGGTTTCGAGGATCGCCGCTTCCATCTGGCGCGGCTCGATGGTCGCCCCGGCCAAAAAGCCGAAGCCCCCGGCGTTGCAGGTGGCGGCCACCAGGCGCGGGTCGGCGACCCAGCCCATGGCGGTCTGGATGATCGGGTAACGGCAGCCGAGCAAGGCGGTCAGGCGGGTATCGAGCGACACGGCCATGCTCACGCCCTCCCCGGTTCGCGCTGGGAGCTGGCCATGGCCTTGGCGTCGTAGCCGCCCAGGCGATCGCCGGACACCAACTCGTTGTGAGCGTGGGCGAAGTGGTGCAGGCCGAACACCATGTCCATGGTCGAGCGCTTGCCCATCAGGTCTTCGGCGTTGTTCACCGCCTGTTTGCTCAACTGCAGGCCCAGACGTGGCATCTGGGCGATCTGCCCGGCCATGGCCAGGGTTTCCTGCTCCAGCTGTTCACGCGGCACCACGCGGTTGAGCATGCCCATCTGGTAGGCACGGGCCGCCGGCATCGGCGCCCCGAGGAAGAGGAACTCCTTGGCGATACGCGGATTGAGCTCATGCACGTGGGCGAAGTACTCCACCCCCGGGATCCCCATGCGCACCACCGGGTCACGGAAGTAGGCATCGTCGCTGGCCACGATCAAATCGCACACCCAGGCCAGCATCAGGCCGCCGGCGATGCAGGCGCCCTGGACCATGGCGATGGTCGGCTTGGGCATGTCGCGCCAGCGCCGGCACATGCCCAGGTACACCTCCTGCTCGCGGGCATAGAGGAACTCGCCCCCAGGCTTGTCGACGTGGTCGTACCACAGGCTCACGCGCTCGAAACTCTGGTTTACGTCACGCCCTGGCGTGCCGATGTCGTGCCCGGCGGAGAAATGCTTGCCAGCCCCGCGCAGGACGATGACCTTGACCTCGTCATCGGCGCACGCACGGGCGAAGGCCGCATCCAGGGCATAGGTCATCCGCGAGTTCTGGGCGTTGTGGTACTCGGGGCGGTTCATGGTGACCAGGGCTACCCCGTCCCGCACTTCGTACAGCACCACCTCATCGGCCTCTTTATTGTTTTGCTCGCTCATTACTGCACTCCGGCAAGGCGGTTGGCTGGAACGGGCTGTCAGCGCGCTGGGCGCTGGCCCGGTGGGTTGTCCTTGAGCTGGCTGGCGCGCAGGTTGTGCGGGTCCAGTCGCTGGATCAGCTGCAACTGCGCCTCGGTCGGCGCGGTGGTCACCGGGCAGTGCTCAGGCACATGCAGGGCAAAGCCTGTGTTGTCGCGCACCTCGTCCAGGCTCACACCCGGATGCAGCGAGCGCACGCGCACCTGGTGCTGGGGCCCAAGGAAGTCGAGCACGCACAGGTCAGTGACGATCAGGCGGATGTCGATGTCATCCAGCGACCAGCCACGGGCCAGGCGCTCGGGGTTGTAACCCACCGAGGCGACCACGTCGCACTCGCCCTCGACGAACACCCGGCGGTTGTGGCTGGGCACGTAGAACGAGTTGGCATGGCTGATGGAGTTGCCCGGCAGGCCACGCACGCCCAGCATCTGCGCCTTGGGCTTGTGGTAGTCGCCGCCGATGCAGGAGATGTTGGCCTGGCCGAAGCGGTCGACCTGGATCGGGCCGATCATGGCGTGGCGCTTGCCGCTCCAGACGTTGTCGAAGATGCGCGAGAAACCCATCCAGCTGTCACGTTTGGGCGCGTAGCCATTGCGTGCACCGACCGGCACGGGCTCGGCGACCATATAGGCCTCCGAGTCGGTCATCATCAGTTGCGGGTTGTTGTCGAGCATGCTCAGGGAGGCCGCCAGGCGCGGGATCACGCCGATGCCGGTGGCCAGGACTTCGCCGTCGTCGCGCCAGGCTTGGGCGGCGGCGCAGATCATCAGTTCGGCGAGGCTGTAGGTGCTTGCAGTGGTCATGGCGTTCCTCGCTTAGAAAACCGGCAGGGGCAGTCGACAGATGGCCTCAAGGCCCCCGCAACGCTCCAGGTACTGGGAGTGGGAACAGGCCACGTACTGATCGACATAGGCCTGCCAGCCCTCTTCGCTCTGCGCCGAGGCGACGTAGGCCTTGAAGTGCGGCACGTCGAAGCCATACAGCGGCGCGCAGGACGAGGGGTGCGCGCCACCGGGCACATGGGCCACGGCGGTGGTCAGGTTGCGCTCCCAGAACACCTGATGCGCACGCGCCGGCTCCGCGTGGAACCACGCACTGTCGACCAGTTCGTCACAGGTGACGTAGGTGCGCGCCGCGGCCCGCACGAACAGGTCATCCATGTAGTGGTCGGGGCCGGCGATCTGGCACACACCGCGCGCATCGGCGCGATCCACGTGCACCAGGGCGGCGTCGAGCTTGAGCGCGGGCATCGCGACCCAGTCACGGCCATCGGCGTAGGGCGAGGCGATCAGCTTGATGTCGGGGTTGTGGCGCAGCACGTCGGTGCCCAGGCCCACCGCGGTGGGGATGAACGGCACATTCATGGCGGCGGCGCGCAGCCCCAGCAGCAGCATGCCTTCGTCGATTTCCATCACGTCGATGGCACCTTCCTGACGCGCCTTGCGGAAGTACGGCTCGAGCGGGATGAAGTCGAGGGAGACGAAGGCGAACACCAGTTTCTTTACCTTGCCGGCGGCGCACAGCAGGCCGACGTCGGCACCGCCGTAGCCGACGATGGTCAGGTCCTTGAGGTCCGAGCGCAGGATCTCGCGCACCAGCGCCATGGGCTTGCGGCGCGGGCCCCAGCCGCCGATGCCGAGGGTCATGCCGTCGCGCAGCTGGGCGACCATCTCGGCCGTGGTCATCTGTTTATCCATGGGTGTTGTCCTCATTGGCGGCCGACGCTGAAGTCGTGGCCCCACTGGCTGACCACCGTGCTTTCGAACGGGGTGTGGCGGCTCCAGTCGACCACCAGGCCGTCGCAGCCGTACTCCAGGTCGAAACCGGACGGGGTCTTCATGTAGAAGGAGATCATCTGGTCGTTGGTGTGCTGGCCCAGGGTCGCGGAGAGCTTCACGCCGTTGGCGTGCATACGGTCCAGGGCGCGGCCCACGTCCTCCAGGCCCGCGACCTCGACCATCATGTGCACGCAGCCGCTGGGCACCGGGCATTCGAAGATCGCCAGCGAGTGGTGACGGCCGTTGTTGCAGTGCATGAAGTGGATACGTTTTTCCGGCTCGGCAGGGTCCGGGGTGAAGCGCACTTTCATCAGGTCCGACAAGCCAAAGCCCATCACCTGCTCATAGAAATCGCGGCAGCGGTCGAAGGTCGGTGCCGGCAGGACCACATGGCCCATGCCCAGCCCGTCGCTGACGAAACCGCGCACGCCCACCGGGGAGACGAAGCGGGCGAAGTCCTGGCGCGGGCCCCAGTACAGCTCGTGGCGATTGCCATCGGGGTCGGCGAACAACGCCAGCGCCTGGACCTGGCGCAGCGCGGCTTGCTCAGCGCTGCCCTGCTCCACCGCCACGCCGGCGGCGTGCAGCTCGGCCACGGCCTGGTCGAAGGCGGCCTGGCCGGCCACTTCCCAGCCACAGGCGCCGAAACCATCCTGGGCGCTGTGCTGCACCAGGATGCGATAGGGGCGCTCGTCCATCTTCAGGAACAGACGCTCGCCGCTCTCGTCCTCGACCACCATCATGCCCAGCACTTGGCTGGCGTAGTGACGCCATTGCGCCAGGTCGCTGGAACGTACGGTGACGTAACCCAGGCCACGGATATCCATGCACGATCTCCTCGTTTTTGTACTTGGCGTATTCAAGCCAGTCAGGGGGTTGGCGGCATCGTCCAATAGGACTACCGGCCCTGAGGCCGCGTGATACCGCCAGGAGCAACGGCCTTGCTCCGTGGCGAATGCTTCGCGGGTAAACCCGCTCCCACAGGTACGGTGCTGTGTCATGAGCAGCACAGAACCTGTGGGAGCGGGTTCACCCGCGAACACCGGCAAAGCCGGTGCATACCCGCGATCCCGGAAATGGGGCTGCGTTGCAGCCCCCCGATGGGCTTACTGCTTGTTGCGGAAATGCGGGATGACTTTCTCGCCGATGTTGCGCAAGGTCTCCAGCTGAGCCCACTGCGGCACGGTGCCCATCTGGCAGATGAACAGGATCTCGTCGGCGCCGGCATCGATCAGGCGTTGCACGTAGCCGATGCAGTCCTCGACGGTGCCGTAGGCATGGTTGGGGTTCATCATCGCCATGGTCGGGTCGGAGAAGTCCACGCTCACTTCCTCGGAGGCGAAGCGCGACTTGATCACCGCCTGGCCATTGCCATCGACGTAGGTGTCATCTTTCCACTTCTGCGGATCCGGACGCTCGCCGCCGCCGTACCAGTAGCCCAGCGACTCCATGAAGTAGCGCTGGCCACGAATACCGATACGGCGCGCGGTTTCGTTGTCATCCAACACGATGGCCGGGCACAGCGCGGCGATGTGGCGGTTCGGGCGGAAACCGACCTGGTTGCGCTCTTCACGATTGTCGAAGGCCTGGTGGTACACCTCGACCTTCTTGGCGATTTCCTCAGGCCCACCGAAGCCCAGCACCAGCGCGCCCATGCCACGGCCGCCGGCGTTCTTCAGCGACTCGGTGTTGGTGCAAGCCAGGTACATCGGCGGGTGCGGATCCTGGTACGGCTTGGGGTGGATCGGGCGCTTGGGGATCTTGACGAAGTCGCCGTGGTGCTCGATCTCATCCTGCACGAACATTTTCGGGATCAGGTACATGGCCTCGTCGATCTGCGGCTGCAGAGTCGCCAGGTCATAGCCGAAGGTGCCGGCCTCCTGCTGGGTGCCGCCCTTGCCCACGCCGAAGTGCACGCGGCCCTTGGACAGCAGGTCCAGGGTGGCGATGCGCTCGGCCACCTTGACCGGGTGGTTCATCGCCGGCGGCAGGCACACCACGCCGTGGCCGATGCCGATGCGCTCGGTCTTGCCGGCCACGAAGGCGAGCATGGTTTCCGGCGCGGACATGTGCGAGTAGTTGGTCAGCGCGGTGTGCTCCACGCACCAGAAGGTGTCGAAGCCCAGCTTGTCGGCCAGCACCGCCTGCTCGACAGTGTCATCGAAGATCTTGCGGTCACCCTCGCGGCTGGCATCGATCGTCTGGGCTTCGTAAATCAGCGAGAATTTCATGTGCGTTCCTTGTTGTTCTGTTGACGTTGGCCGGCAGCGCCGGCCTTGGTCACATCCTCTGGCATCGCGGGTGGGCTCGAATCCCTAAAACGGACTAGCCGGTTTCGGTGAGCGCCCGATGGCTTAGAGGAAAAAGTCGGTGGTGTCCTGGCCCATGCTCACGCCGCCGAGGTTCCAGGCGTACTTGGCCGGGCTGTTGGCGACGTGGGCGCGACCGGTGTGGATGTCGCGGAACGCACGGTTGATCGGGTGGCCACGGAAGATGGTCGACGCACCGCTGTTAAACATCAGCTGCGCCGCCGCCTTGGCGCAGCGGTCGGCCACCAGGGCCGAGTCGTAGCGCATCTTCACCCGCGCCTGCATCTGGAGCGCGGTGCCGGCGCGGGCATGGTCGAGCATCACCTCGAAGTTGCGCAGCAGCACGGTGCGGCACTCATCGACGCAGACCATGGCGTCGGCCAGGGCGCTCTGGGCGGCCGGGTCCTGGAGCATCTTGCGGCCATCGTTGACCGCCACCCGCGCCTTGTTGTGGGCGATGAAGTGATCCACCGCGCCCTGCAGCGCGCCGATCGCCGAGGACGACACCGCGCGCACGAAGATCTGGCCGAACGGCAGGCGGTACAGCGGCGAGGTGTTGACCGCATTGCCCGGGCTGTCTTGCATGAAGCCATCGACGGCGCGGTGGGTGCGGTACTCGGGCACGAAGGCGTCCTCGACCAGCACGTCATGGGAGCCGGTAGCCTCCAGGCCCATCACGTTCCAGTTGTCGAGGATCTGGTAATCGCTGCGCGGCACCAGGAAGGTGCGGTAGTCCGGCGCGCCGCCCGGCTCTGCCGGCGGCACCATGGCCCCGAGGAAAACCCACTGGCAATGCTTGCTGCCGGAGGAGAACCCCCAACGCCCACTCAGGCGGAACCCCCCTTCGACCCGCTGGACCTTGCCCACCGGCATGTAGGACGAGGAGATCAGCACGGAGGTGTCCTGCCCCCAGACATCCTGCGCGGCGCGGTCATCGAACAGCGCCAGCTGCCAGTTGTGGATGGCCACCACGCCCAGCACCCAGGCTGACGACATGCAACCCTCGGCCAGGGTCATCTGCACCTCGAAGAAGTCCTTGGGCTCGAGCTCCAGGCCCTGCCAGCGGGCCGGTTGGAGAATGCGAAAGAAGCCCGCCTCGTGGAAGTCGGCGAGGGTCTCTTCCGGCAGGCGGCCCATCTGCGCGGCCTGCTCGGCACGGTCACGCAGCACCGGCACCAGTTCACGGGCGCGCTGGCGCAACTGTTGGCGTACGAGGTCTTGATTCATCTTGTTGTTCTCCTCTGGTCGCCCCGATCCCCGGAGCGTGCGAGAGAGGCGTTGGGCCTCCACCGTGGGCATTGCAACAAGGTCAATCGCGCGCGACATCCCTCAAACGGACCATGCGGGGTGCGCATTGACTAGTCCCCTCGGACGATGTTGGCCCTTGCCGCCGTTGCAAGAATTCATCCCACTGAGACAGCCAACCCGAGGGCGTGCGATGAACGACAACAACAATTTGAAAGCCGACATGCTCCAGGCCATGCGCCGCCTGGCCAAGTCCGTGACCATCATCAGCACCAGCGACGGCAGCCAACGCTTCGCCATGGCCGCGACTGCGGTGGATTCGCTGAGCACCGAGCCGCCATCGCTGCTGATCTGTGTCAACCAGAGCGCGTCTCCCCACGCTGCGCTCGCCGCCGGCGCCAGCTTCTGCGTGAACATCCTGGGCTTGGAGCAGCAGCACCTGGCGCACCTGTGCAGCGGCAGCATCAAGGGCGAGGCGCGCTTCGGCCAGGGTGAGTGGCTGACCAGCGACGAAGGCATCCCGTACCTGGCCGACGCCCAGTCATCGATCCTCTGCCGCCAGGATGGCCAGTTCGCCTACGGCACCCACACTGTGTTCATCGGTCGCATCCTGCGCATCCACACCACCCCGACCATCACGCCGCTGGTGTACCTGGACGGCCACTACACCACCACTGCCAAGCCTGCGCCCCTCGCGGCCAGTGCCGGCTGAGGCGCGGCCATGGCGAAGCACGCGGTGACAGCACCGCTGCGCGTCGACAACGCCGAGCAACTGCACTGGCAGCAGCGCGCCGACCTGGTGGTGGTCGGCTTCGGCGGCGCCGGTGCCAGTGCCGCCATCGAGGCCGCCAGTCGCGGCCTTTCGGTGCTGGTCCTGGAGCGCTTCGCCGGCGGCGGCGCCACGGCCCTGAGCGGTGGCGTGGTCTATGCCGGTGGCGGTACGCCCCAGCAGTTGCAAGCGGGCTACCCGGACAGCAGCGAGGCGATGTTCAACTACCTGCGCAAGGAAGTGGGCGATGCGGTCAGCGAACAGACCCTGCGCACCTTCTGCGAAGGCAGCCGGGAGCAACTGGCCTGGCTGGAGCGCCAGGGCGCGGTGTTCGAGGGCAGCATGGCCCCGCACAAGACCTCCTATCCCAGCGACCGCTACTACCTCTATTACTCGGGCAACGAAGCCGTGCCGGCCTATGCCGTGGATGCCGCCGCCGCACCGCGCGGGCATCGGACCAAGGGCTCGGGCATGTCCGGTTCGGCGTTGTTCCGTGCCCTGGCCGACAGCGCCCGGCGCCGTGGCGTGCAGGTGCGCAGCCAATGCCAGGTGCGACGCTTGGTGATCGACCGTGACAACCAGGTGCTGGGCGTTGAAGCCTGGCAATTGCCCGCCGGCAGCCGCGCGGCGCGCAGCCATGCGCGCCTGGCGCGCTGGGCCGCCGCCGTGCACATGTACGTACCGGCGTTGTCCGCCAGGCTGCGGGCGCGCATGCAGCGCCTCGAGCAACGCCATGCCCAGCCCGTGCTGGTCCGTGCCGACCACGGTGTGGTGCTGGCCAGCGGCGGCTTCGTGTTCAACCGTCAGCTGCTGGGCGAGCATGCGCCGCGCTACCTCGATGGCCTGCCCCTGGGCAGCAGCGGCTGTGACGGCAGCGGCATCGACCTGGGGCGCAGCGTGGGCGCCAGCCTCGGGCGCATGGACAAAGTCAGCGCCTGGCGCTTCATCAATCCACCGCTGGCCTGGGCGCGTGGCCTGATCGTCAACGCCCGAGGCGAGCGCTACTGTAACGAAGAGCTTTACGGCGCCACCCTGGGCCACGCCATGGTCGAAGATCAGGACGGTCGCGCCCTCTTGATCCTCGATCGCACCTTGCGCAACCAGGCACTGGCGCAGGTCGGGCCGGGCAAGGTGTGGTCGTTCCAGCGCTTGCCGGTGCTGCTCAACCTGCTGTTCAACTGCCGCCGTGGCAACACGCTGGAGCAGTTGGCCGACCGTTGCCGGTTGCCCGCCGACACCCTGCGCCGCAGCGTGGAGACCTACAACCTGGCGGCCCGTGGCGAGACCACCGACCCGCTGGGCAAGTCCGCCTCGATGCTGCATGACCTGGGCCAGGGCCCTTGGTACTGCCTGGACCTGTCCTACGACAGCCGCCTTTACCCCTGCCCGACCCTGACCTTGGGTGGGCTGCGGGTGTGCGAGCAAAGCGGCCGGGTGCTCGACCAGCAAGGCGCCCCCATCGCCGGGCTGTATGGCGCCGGCCGCTGCGCCGTGGGCGTAGCGTCGAACCTGTATGTCTCGGGCTTGTCCCTGGCCGATTGTGTCTTTTCCGGCCGGCGCGCCGCGGCCCATGTGGCCGAGCTTGCCGCCAGCCACCGAGCCTCCCAAGGAGAACACCCATGCAACGCGCAACTGACCCGTGGCCGCTGACATGAACATCCAGGCCACTCCAGACCAAGCCCAGGCCAACCCGGCGCCTGCCAGCACGCTGCGCCTGCAGGTGAGCGCGGTGATCGACGAGACCGCCGATGCCCGCACGCTGGTGTTCGACGTCCCGCAGGCATTGCGCGAACGCTTTGCCTACAAACCCGGGCAGTTCCTGAGCTTTCGGGTGACCGTGGACGGCAAGCGCCTGACCCGTTGCTACTCGATGTCCAGCTCGCCGTGGACCGATGCGCAGCCCCAGGTGACCATCAAGCGCGTCGAAGGCGGGCGTGTGTCGAACTGGATGAACCAGCACGTGCAGGCCGGCGACTGGCTCGAAGTGCTGCCGCCGGCCGGGCACTTCTGCCTCGACCAGCGCCAGGCGGCCGATGCCAGCCGGCCCCTGGTGCTGTTCGGCGGCGGCTCCGGCATCACCCCGGTGTTCTCCCTGCTCAAGGCGGTGCTGCACAGCGGCCAGCGCCCGGTGCTGCTGGTGTATGCCAACCGTGACGAGGCGTCGGTGATCTTCCGCGAGCAACTGCGCCTGCTCACCCGGGCGCACCCGGAGCAATTGCAGGTGGTGCACGTGCTGGACTCGGTGCAAGGGTTTCTCGATGCCGCCCAGGTGCGTCAGCTGGTGCGCCATTGGCGTGGCGCGGATTACTTCATCTGTGGGCCAGGGCCGTTCATGGACACCGTGGAGACCACCCTGCTGGCCCTGGGTGAGGCGCGTGACAGCATCCATGTGGAGCGCTTCGTCTCCCCGCCGGACCCGGACAGCCAAGGCGCCACGCAGGCCCCGGTGTCGGTCGACGGCGCCGGCTGCGAGCTGCTGCTGGTGGAGCTGGACGGCGAAACCCACCAGATCGTGCCGCGCCCGGGTGATACCTTGCTGCAGAGCTGTCGTTCGGCGGGGCTGGATGTGCCGTACTCGTGCGAGGAAGGGTTCTGCGGGGCCTGCATGTGCACCGTCGAGGAAGGCCAGTCGCAGTTGACCCGCAACGATGTGCTCAGCGAGGCGGAGCTTGCGGCCGGGTGGACCTTGGCGTGCCAGGGGCACCCGCAAGGGGCGCGGGTGCGATTGAAGTTTCCTGCCTAAGGTTTTCGAAGCTGCCCTGGCCTATTCGCGGGTAAACCCGCTCCCACAGGGAGAGCGCCGAACCCTGTGGGAACGGGTTTACCCGTGAAAAAGCCAGTGCACCCCCTAGTCCCTACAGACGATCCCACCCGCCCCCGCAACAGGTAGACTCGCCACAGCAGCAGCTTCACAACAATAAAAGACAGAGGTTCGAATATGGCTCGTTTGCAAAACAAGGTCGCGGTGGTTACCGGGGGCGCGTCGGGCATTGGCCTGGCCTGCGTGCGTCGCTTCAGCGCCGAGGGCGCCCAGGTGGTCGGGCTGGATGTCGGCCAGGCGCCTGCGGACTTCCCGGGCCTGTTCATGACCCTGGATGTCCGCGACGAAACCCAGGTGCAGCAGGTGATGGCCGAGGTCGTCCAGCGTTTCGGCCGCATCGATGTGTTGGTCAACGCCGCCGGCGTCGCCAGCCAAGGCAGCGTCACCAGCGCCAGCACCGCCGACTGGCAGCGGGTCCTGGACATCAACCTGACCGGCAGCATGCTCACCAGCAAGCATGTGCTGGGGCAAATGCAGGCCCAGCGCAGTGGCTCGATCATCAATATCGGCTCGATCTTCGGCCTGCAGGGCTGCGACGGCAACGTCGCCTACAACGTCTCCAAAGGCGGCATCAACCAGCTGACCCGCAGCATGGCCATCGACTACGGCCACGCCAACATCCGCGTCAACGGCCTGTGCCCGGGCCTGATCGAAACGCCGATGACCAGCATGGTCCGCGAGAACCAGGCGTTCCATGATTTCTTCGCCTCGCAGCACATGCTCAGCCGCGCCGGGCAGCCGGAAGAAGTGGCCAATGTCGCGCTGTTTTTGGCCAGCGACGAGGCGTCCTTCGTCAGCGGGCAGATGATTGCCGTGGACGGTGGTTTCTCCGCCGGCCGCCGCTTCGCCCCGCCCAGCGCCTGACCGACCCGGCCGGGCCTGGCGCCCGGCCCTCCCCTTCGTCTATCGATCCTCTGCCTGAGGAGGCCACATGCCGTCCGTGGAAAACGCCCAGACCTTCCCGCAATTGTTCGCCCTGGCCGCCGAGGCCTACGGCGAGCGCCCGGCCATCGAAGAGGCCGGCCACCCCATCAGCTACCAGCGCCTGGACCAGCTGCGCCGCCAGGCCGCGCGCGCCTTGTTGGCCCTGGACGTACCGCAGGCGGCGCGAGTGGCGGTATGGGCACCGAACCTCTGGGAATGGATCGTCGCGGCAGGCGCCCTGCACAGCGTCGGCGCCACCCTGGTGCCGCTGAACACCCGCATGAAAGGCGCCGAGGCCGCGCAGGTGCTGCGCGACAGCGGCGCCTGCGTGTTGTTCTGCATCAGCCGTTTCCTCGACACCGACTACCCTGCCTTGTTGGCCGACCAGACCTTGCCCGCGCTGCGCCAGGTGATCCACCTGCGCCCTGCGGGCGATGTCGGCCAGGGCCTGGCCTGGGAGGATTTTCTCGCCCTCGCCGAGCAGGTGCCCGACGCCCGTTTGAGCGAACGCGAACGACAAGTCACGACCGACACCCTGTCGGACCTGCTGTTCACCTCCGGCACCTCGGGCAAGCCCAAGGGCGTGATGAGCTGCCATGGCCAGAACCTGCGCGTGGTGCGTGACTGGAGCGCAATCGTCGGCCTGCAGGTGGGCGATCGCTACCTGATCGTCAACCCGTTCTTCCATTCCTTTGGCTACAAGGCCGGCTGGGTAGCAGCGCTGATGCGCGGCTGCACCCTGCTGCCACAGCAGGTGTTCGACACCCAGGCGCTGCTTGAATGCATCCAGCGCGAGCGCATCAACGTGCTGCCCGGGCCGCCCACGTTGTACCAGTCATTGCTGGCCCACCCCAAGCGCGAGGCCTATGACCTGGGCAGCCTGCGCATTGCCGTGACGGGCGCGGCGTCGATCCCGGTGCAGATGATCCGGCGCATGGCCAGCGAGCTGGGCTTTGCCACCATCGTCACCGCCTACGGCCTGACCGAGGCTTGTGGCTTCGTCACTATCTGCCGGGCCGGCGACAGCGCCGAGCGCGTCGCCACCACCTGCGGCCGGGCGATGCCTGATGTCGAGGTGCGCTGCGTCGATCCCCAAGGCCAGCCGGTGCCGGCCAATCAACCGGGCGAGGTGCTGGTGCGCGGCTACAACCTGATGCGCGGCTACCTGGACGATCCGAAGGCCACCGACGAGGCGATCGACGCCGAAGGCTGGCTGCACACCGGCGATGTGGGGGTGCTCGATGAAGAGGGCTACCTGCGCATTACCGATCGCTTGAAGGACATGTTCATCACCGGTGGTTTCAACGTGTACCCGGCGGAGATCGAACAGACCCTGGTGCGGTTTCCCGGTGTGGCCCAGGCGGCGGTGATCGGCATTGCCGACGAGCGCCTGGGCGAGGTGGCCATGGCCTTCCTGCTGCCGGTGCCCGGGCAGCGGATCGACGAAGCGGCGTTCTTGGCCTGGTGCCGGGAACAGATGGCCAACTACAAGGTGCCGCGGCGGGTCCAGGTGCTGGACAACATGCCGCTCAATGCCACCGGCAAGGTGGCCAAGCAGGTGCTGCGCGACTGGGTTGCAGTGCCCGCTTGAGATCCTCGGGGGCGCGTTGCGCCCCATCGCTTCGCTGACGCCCAGACCTACCGTGTCTCAGCTGGGCGAGATTCGGTAGAGCTGGCGAAGCCTGCGATGGGCCGCAATGCGGCCCCGGGGTTCAGATGACCCGCGCGGGATGCTGCTGGCGGGGCTCGCCCAGCATGGCGCGGTGTGAGGGAGGCTGGCGACCATCGGCTTCGGTGATGCCGTAGCGCGGGGCGATCTCGGCGCTGATGAGGGTCTGGCCGCTGTACTCGGCCAGTTGCGGGTCATTGAGCAAGGCATGGATCAGACGCCCGTTGAACTGCGGCGTCTCGGCATTCTCCAGGAACGCGCGGTACTGCTCGCCATGCTGCTCCCCGGCAATGCGCGTGCGTTCGGTCAGCTGCGGGCCGAGCCACAGCGAGACCGCCGCCACGCCACGGCCTTCGAAGTCGATGGCCATGTCCGCCGCGAACTTGTCGCAGCCAACCTTCTGCGCACCATAGGCCGGTCCGTGCATGTAGCAACCCGCCCCGAAGGACGAGGTGAAGCACACCAGCGCTCGCCCACTGCGCAGCAGCAAGGGCGCGGCATAGTAGCTGGCGACATAGGCCGAGCGCAGGCCGACGTCGAGGATGCGCACCAGCGACAACGGTTTTTCCCAGAACGGGCCCGGTTCGATCAGCTGGTCATGGATATGGGCGACGTTGTTGACCAGCAGATCCAGCTGGCCGCATTCGCGCTCGATGCGCTCGAACAGCGCCCGCACCTGCTGATCGTCGCCATGGTCACAGGCCACGGCGATACCCCGTCCGCCCGCCGCATCGATGGCATCGGCCGTGCCCTGCAGGTCGCCCTCCAGGGCCTGGCCGTAGAGTGTCGAGCCGCCCTGCCCGGCCATCCGTCCTGTGACGTACACGGTCATGCCCGCCGCCCCCAGTGCCTGGGCAATACCGCGCCCGACACCGCGGCTGGCGCCCGTGACCAACGCTACCTGTGGCCTTTCGTTGTGCATGCTTACCTCCCGGTGGTGGTCAGGGTCGGTTGACCCTGGTTGTGTTCGCTATGGGCATGGATATGGTTGGCCGCCAGGTAACCGAAGGTCATGGCAGGGCCGAGGGTGGCACCAGCGCCTGGGTAGGTGCGGCCCATCATCGAGGCGGCGCTGTTGCCGATGGCGTACAGGCCAAGGATCGGCCCGCCATCCTGGTGCAGCACCTGGGCGTGGGTGTTGGTGAGCAAACCGCCCTTGGTGCCGATGTCGCCGGCATCCACGCGCACGGCGTAGAACGGCCCCTTGGCCAGCGGTGCAAGGCATGGGTTGGGCTGCACGCCGGGGTCGCCGTAGTAGCGGTCGAACAGCGACTCGCCCTTGCCGAAATCGTCGTCGCGGCCCTGGGCGGCCATGGCGTTGAAACGCTGTACGGTGCGGCCCAGGCCGGTGGCATCGACGCCGATCTGCGCCGCCAGCGTGCCCAGGTCATCGGCCCTGTGCAGCATCTGGCGCAGGTGCGCCGGCAAGCGCCAGTCCGGCTGGGCATAGCCGGGCAGCAGCGGGCCACAGGGGTACTTGCGCCGGAACTGGGCGTCGAACACCATCCAGCACGGCACGCTGGTGGCGCCTTCGCGGTTGTTCGCGTACATGGCGTAGACGATGTCGCTGTAGGGCGCACCTTCGTTGACGAAGCGCTCACCAGCCGAGTTGACCAGGATGCAGCCGGGCAGGTTGCGCTCGACGAACAACGCGCGCTGCTTCTCCTCTCCCGCCACGTGCACGGTCGGCGCCCACCAGCTGTGTTCCATCAGGGCTGTGCGTGCGCCAACGGCCAAGGCTGCGCGGATACCATCACCGGTGTTGTGCGGCGGCGTGGCACTCCAACCGGCATTGGACGGTTGCGGGTGATGCTGCTCGCGCATCGCCTGGTTCCGCTCGAAACCGCCGGCAGCGATGATCACGCCGTGACGGGCCTTGATGGTCAGCCATTGCCCGTCGCGCAGCACCCGGGCCCCGCCGATGCGCTCGCCGACGACCAGCAGTTGATCGAGCTGGCAGTCGAGCCACAGCGGCACGCCTCGGTCGAGCAACGAGCAGCGCAAGGCGCCCACCAGGGCGTTGCCCAGGGTCAGGAAGCGGTCGCGGCGCGACAGCTTGCGCCCCTTGCGGTCGCGCCAGTAGCGCCACAGCACCTTGGCGGTCAGGCCCATCCAGCCCTTGCCTCGGCACAGCAAGACCCGTGCTTCCTTCATGGTCATGGCCATGCGCCCCATCATCAACGTGCCGGGGGATGGCGCGCGCATGCGCAGGAACTCATCACCCAACTGCGCGGCGTCGAACGGCAACGGGTCCATGGAGCGGTAGCCGGGCTTGCCGCCCGGCACTTCGGGGTAGTAGTCGGTGTAGTGGGCCTGGGCTTCGAAGCGCACGCGGGTGTCGCGTTCCAGGTACTGGACCATGGCCCGGGCATGCTCGACGTAGGTCTCGATGCGCCCGTCGTCGACCTCGCCGTGGGTCACGGCCTTGAGATAGGCCACCGCCTCGGCGGTCGAATCCGCCCCACCCAGGGCGGACACGCGGTGGTTGTCGGGGATCCAGATCCCCCCGCCGGACACCGCCGAGGTGCCGCCGTACTGCTCGCTCTTCTCGATCACCAGGGTATCGAGCCCCAGGTCATGGGCTCGCAACGCGGCGGTCAGGCCGCCCGCACCCGAACCGATCACCAGTACATCGCAACATTCGTCCCACTTGATCATGCACGCACCTCCTCGGGGCAGACGCCTCCACAGCCCGCGACGAAAAAGGAAGAACGCGGCCGGGGCCAAGGGCTCGCTCGATTGTCTGGCGCAGTGCATGACCGGGCATCGTCCGATGGGACTACCGGGTCGCCACCGATTGCGCGTAGTCCACTTGGACGATGTTGCTCCAAGGGTCCGGTCCCATAGTCGGCCCTGCTTCACCTCCCAAAACCGGAACGTCGGTCGGGCAGGCATGCCCGCGCATGAGGACGACAATGATAAAAACAACAATCGCCCCCCAACCCCTTAACACGTACGTGCGTCTATCCCTGTTGCTGCTGGCCGGGGGCCTCAGCCAGCAGGCCAGTGCCTTGACCTTCCAGCCCAGCGATGACCTGAGCATCGACTGGGACACCACGTTGTCCTACAGCCTTGCCTGGCGCACCGAAAAGCGCGACCACAAGCTGGTGGCCAATGCCGATGGCAACGACGGCGACAACGCCTTCGACCGCGGCAGCCTGATCACCGACCGGGTGGGTTTCCTCACCGAGGCCAACTTGCGCTGGCAGGAAAACTACGGCCTGTTCATGCGCGCCTCGGGCTTCTACGACAAGGCGTACGACCAGAGCAACGACAACGACACCGGTACCTCCAACTGCTTCGCCAGCGGCACGTGCAGCAAGCCGAACCGCTTCCCCAAGAACACCATCGAGCAGCACCGCGACGACCTGCGGATGCTCGATGCGTATGCCTACGGCACCTGGGATATGGCCGGACACAACCTCAACCTGCGCGTGGGCGACCAGGTGGTGAGCTGGGGTGAAAGCCTGTTCTACCCAGGCGTCTCGGGTGCCCAGAGCCCGGTGGATGCCACCAAGGCGACCACCCCGGGCGTGGAAGTGAAGGAAGTGCTGCTGCCGGTCGGCCAGGTGTTCGGCCAGTTCAGCCTGACCGACGATCTGGATGTAGAGGCCTACTACCAATACAAATGGGAAAAAACCCAGATGTTCGGGGTCGGCAGCTACTTCTCCACCACCGACTTCATCGACCGCGGCGGTTACAGCGATGCCACCGGCTTCGTCACCCGCCTGCCGGACGACGAGCCCAGCGACAACGGCCAGTACGGCCTGGCCCTGCGCTACAGCGCAGCGTCGCTGAACAACACCGAGTTCGGCCTGTACTACGTGCGCTACCACGACAAGACCCCGACCCTGGACTTCCAGAGTGACCTGGGCTTCTACCGTGCGCGCTACTTCGACAACATCGACCTGTACGGCGCAAGCTTTGCCACCGTGCTCGGCGATACCAGCCTGGCCGGTGAAGTCAGCTACCGCGACGGCCAGCCGGTGATGGTCGACAACGGTTTCTCCAGCGCGGTACGCGCCGAGACCTTGCAGGCCCAGGTGTCGGCCATCCACGTGTTCGGCCCCAACGCCTTCTCCGACAACACCACCCTGACCGGTGAGCTGGTCTACAACACCGTGCTCAACAACGACAAGTCCGACCCGCTGACCTTGGCCCCTGGCTTCTCGCTGCCGGGCACCGACTCGCTGGTCGGCGATCGCGATGCCTGGGGTTACACGGTGCAGGTCAACTTCGACTACAACGACGTGTTCAGTGGCTGGGACATGTCGGTGCCGATCAACTTCAGCACCGCCGCCCAGCACGACAGCGCCCTGACCGGCTCGATCAACTACGGCCAGGGCGACGACCGCGCCAGCATCGGCACCACCTGGCGCTACCTCGGCAACTTCACCGTCGAGGCCCTCTACAGCGCCTACCTGGGCAACGCCAACAACTCGCCCTGGGCCGACCGCGACAACGTTGCCCTCAACTTCAAATACCGGTTCTGAAGCCCCTGACGGAGGATCATCGACATGTCCAATCTCAAGCATCCCTGGATACGCACCACCCTCGCCGTCGCCCTGCTCGGCAGCAGCCTGGCCCTACAGGCCAACGTCAGCGGCACCAGTGCCGCGTCCCTGGGCAAGGACCTGACGCCCATGGGCGCCGAGCGCGCCGGCAACGCCGACGGCAGCATCCCGGCCTGGACCGGTAAATGGCGCGGCGCACCGCCACAGGTGAAATTCGCCGGCCCCGGTACGCCCTACCCGGATCCGTATGCCGACGAAAAACCGCTGTTCGTCATCACCGCACAGAACATGGACCAATACGCGGCCAACCTCTCCGACGGCCAGAAAGCGCTGTTCAAGCGCTATCCCGACACCTTCAAGATGCCGGTCTACCCCAGCCACCGGGATTTTCGCGTCGATCCGGACACCGAGGCGGCCATCAGCCGCAACGCCGCCAGCGCCAAGCTCAGCAGCGACGGCAACGACGCCCTGGATGCCTTCGGTGCCTCGCCGTTCCCGGTGCCGAAGAACGGCAACGAGCTGATTCTCAACCACACCATGCAGGCCCGTGCGATCACCGAGGAGGCCAACTACAACCAGGTGGTGGTCTACGCCGACAACAACCGCGTGCTGGAGAAGGTCAACTACAAGATCTATTCGCTGTGGTCCGACCCCAAGCAGAATGCGCAAAGCACCAACGGTGTGTTCACCGACTTCCTGCTCACCACCCTGGAGCCGGTGCGCAAGAAAGGTGAGATCGTCGTCGGTCACGAGTTCATCAACGCCGCTGCCCAGCCGCGCCAGGCCTGGCAGTACACCCCTGGCCAGCGCCGCGTGCGCCGTGCGCCGACCGTGGGCTATGACTCCCCCACCGGTGCCGGTGGTTTTCGCGTGTACGACGAAGACCGCCTGTTCAACGGTGCCACCGACCGTTACGACTGGAAAATCGTCGGCAAGAAAGAGATCTACATCCCGTACAACAACTACAAGATCGACAGCCCACAAGTCAGCCAGGCCGACATCATCAACGCCGCCGGTCACATCAACCCTGACCTGATGCGCTACGAAAAGCATCGCGTCTGGGTCCTGCAGGCCACCCTCAAGCCGAGCGCGCGTCACATCTATGCCAAGCGCACCTTCTACATCGACGAGGACAGCTGGGCTGCAACCCTGGCCGACAACTACGATGCCCGTGGCCAGCTGTGGCGCACCAACATGCAGACCTCGGTGTATGCCTACGACATCCAACGCTTCCATGCCCGCCTGGGCCTGTACCACGACCTGATCGCCGGCTCCTACATGGTCGACCGCCTGCTCGACGGCCAGGCCCCGGCCAAGCTCAACGCCAGCAACTTCGGCGCTGACGAATTCACCCCGGGCAACCTGCGCAAGCTCGGCACCCGCTAAGCATCGACCACCTCAAAGCCCCGCGTCGAAAGACCCGGGGCTTTTTGTTTGCCTTCCAATTTTGGGGCTGCCTTGCAGCCCTCTTCGCGGGTAAACCCGCGAAGCAGACTGCGCGGTGGATGGCACCGGCTATGCCGGTGTTGGCATTTGTGGGAGCTGGCGATGGGCCGCAAGGCGGCCCTTGGGATGGGAGGGATCAGCCGGGGTAGCAGTCAGCCAGGCGCTCGGCGAGCGCTAGCAGTTGCTCGGGGCTCAGGCGGTTGATGCCCGCGGCACGCACCCGGCCGCCACCGCTGGGAAACTGCCGGCAGAAGGCATCGGCCGACCAGAGCGCGCCGTCCGGCACGCGCAGGCTGAACATCCAGTCGCCATCAGGCTTGGCGCTGAGCAATCCCACGGCACATCCAGGCGCGGCAGCGGCCAGGTCGTTGGCCAGCACACCGCTGACCCGCCGCGCCCAGGCCTGTTCCGGTAAGCGGAACAGGCGCATGCCCGGCCCTTCGCGCCACGGCGAAAGTCCCGCGGCGGCGGCCATGTCGGCGGCGTAACCGGCCCGCAGCACGGCAAAGCTTGCGCTGTGCTGCACGAAATCCAGCGGGTCGGCATAGGGCAGCAGCTCGGCGGCCAGGGCCAGCGGGTCGAAGTGCAGGTCAGCGACACTGTCGCCATAGGCGTTGTAATTGAGCAATTCGCCCAACTGCGCCAGGGCCGTCAGCTCAGGTGCGCCCAGGCCGTGGCGTTGCGCCAGGGCCCGTGCCGGCCCGGCCATGCCATCGCCAAAGGCCGCCACCACCGCCCAGCGATGGGCCTTGCCTTGCAGCCAGGTGTCGACCAGCAGGCTGGTGCACACATGCGCCGCCGTGTCGATGTGCGCATCGAAGGCCGGATGCTGGGGCAGTTCCCCCGCAAAGTGATGGTCGAAGTAGCGCACCTGGACGCCGTCGGCCAGCAAACGCTGCACGTCTTCGCGGTTCTGCTCATGGGCGATGTCCAGCACCGTCACCCGCTCGCCGGGGCGGGCCTTGACCCGGCCCAGCAGCGCAATGTCGCGCTTGACCCCGCTGACCAGTTGCACGCCTGGATCGAGCTCACCCGCCAGGCGCAATTGCTGCAGGGCACACAGGCCATCGGCGTCGCCGTTGAAGGCGCAATGATCGATCATGGCCGCCCCCTCAACACATCACTTCGCCGCCATTGGCGTCGAGCTGCGCGCCGTTGATCGCGCTGGAGTAGTCCGAGGCCAGAAACAACGCCGCTCGGGCGCATTCGTCGTCAGTGCGCATACGCCCGCCGGGGATGCCCGCACTGAATTCGGCCTTGGCCTGCGCCTCGCTGATCCCGCGGGCCTCGGCACTCTGACGGACCACCGCCTGCACCGGCTCCCCCCACATCCAGCCGCAGGCCAGGGCATTGACGCGGATGCCATGCCCGGCCTGCTCGCAGGCCAAGTACCGCACGCTGGCGGCCAAGGCCGCCTTGGACGCCGAGTAGGCCGCGCCGCCCGGGTAAGGCTTGCGCACACCGAGCGTATTGATCATCACGATCGCCCCCTCGCCCTGCTCGCGCATCGCCGGCAGCACGGCCCGGGACATGTTCAGCGAGCCCAGCAGGTTGACCTCCAGGGCCTCGCGCAGCGGCGCGTTGTCGGCCTCTTCCACGGCCTGGAAACCGCCATGGGAGAACGCGCTGTTGACCAAGGCATCGATGCGCCCGAAGGCCTGCAGGGTGGCGTCGGCAAACCGGGTGCAGGCCTCGGGTTGGGTGATGTCGGTGGGCACGCACAGCACGTCGCAATCGTGGCCCAGGGCGAGAATGCGGGCGCGGGCGTCCTCCAGCCGCTCGGCGCTGCGGGCGCCGATGGCCAGGGCTCGGGCGCCTTCGCGCGCCGCCTCCAGGGCCAGCTTGATGCCAAGGCCCGGGCCGATGCCGGAGATCATCACGACCTTGTCGTTCAACAGCATGGTGTGTTCCTTCTTCTAGTTGTGAGGGTGTCAGGCACGGGGTTGCAGGTGGCGGCTGCGGTACTGGGCGTAGTCGCGCTGCAGGATGGCCTCGGTCAGGCCAAAGCGCTCGGGGGTGTACTGGTGGCTGGCGCGCTTCTCGCGGCCGTTGTCGGCCAGCCAGCGCACGATGGCTTCGCGCACCGCATCGCTCAGGTGCAGGCCGGCAAAGGCGTAGATGCGCTCGACCACCGCCAGTGGCTGGCCAAGGGTGTCGTCGAAATGCACATCCAGCACACGCCCTGCGGGCAGCAGCTCGCGTACGGCCATGGCATGGCGCAGGGCACGGGCCATGCGGCGGTTCCACTGCTCGCCGACGGCCTCGGCATCAGCCTGGTCGCTGTACAGCTGCCACAGGGTATGGATGAAGCTTGCCAGCGACGGGATGGTGCTGGCCGGCTCGCGGTGGGTGAGGACCACCTGTGCGCCGGGAAAGACCTTGATCAACAGCTCCAGGGTATGCAGGTGCTGGGGGCTCTTGAGCAGCCAGCGGCGGCCCGGGGCGATGCCGCGCAGGCCCTGCTGCCACTGCAAGAACTGCAAGCAGCGCTTGAGGTACTGGTAGACCTCGGTCTGGTCCTGGCGGTCGAGCCAGGCGGTGTAGCTGGGCACGTTGACATAGGAGTCCATGGCGCAGAGGAAGCTGTGCTCCATAAGCATGAACTCTTCATCGGCCTGCTCGGCATCCAGGGGGTGAATGGCCAACAGCTGCGGCAGGTGCTCGATCATTGCCGCGACCTCGGCGCGGGCGCGCTGGATGCGCGCCTCGGGCTGGGCCGGGTCTTCGCCGGGCAGGGGCGCCGGGTAGCGAGTCTCCCACCATTGGGCCTTGCTGAACTGCGGATCGACCGCCAGGGTGCGCTGCAACAAGGTGGTGCCGGTGCGCGGCAGGCCGACGATCACCAGCGGGTCGTCGACAGCTTGCGCCAGGATTTCGGGGAAGCGCTTACAGTGGTCCTCGACCACCAGGCGGTTAGCCAGTTGTGCTACCAGTTTTTCGCGCAGCATGCCGCGCCCGGCGGGCGACAACCGGGCCTCCAGCTCCAGCGCCTCGGCCAGGACCGTCAGGGCCTCTCGGTAGTTGCCCGGGCCAAAGTCCTGCAGCCCGCCGGCACGGGCGCTGGCGTCGGCCAGCAAGCGATCAGGGGCGAATTCACTGTTGATCATCAGGCAAGCTCCTCAAGCTCATGGAACTTCACGACGCGGGTGCTGGGGTGGACGGGAGTTTTCGCACCGACCCAGCGCAGGCACAGGGTGCCGTGGGGGTGACCGGCGGTGTGCAGCCAGTTGGCCGGGCCAGGGTCACGGGCGCTGAGCACCATGCGCAGGCCACCGTCGTCGTCCAACTGGGCCGAGTGTTTGTTCAGGCAGATGCGGTGGCAGCGGTAGTCCAGGGACTCCATCCAATAGTTGTTGATCTGCAGATTCCAGAAATCGCACGCCGGCACCTGGTCGACCTCGATCAGCAGCGCCTCGTCGTCAGCCAGCGCCCAGTAGGAGTGGTAGTAGAAGATGTTCGGGTCGCCCCCCACCGACTGGCACAGCGCCTGGTCGGCTGGCGGCAGCTCGTTGGCATGGGCCTGGTAGCCCTGGGCCCAGTCGGCGAACAGCCGTGCGGTGTTCTCCACGAACGAGGCCGCGCGCTGCAGGCCCTGCTGCAGGAAGGCAGGGTCCAGCGGCGCAGGCAACTGGTCGGCGTCCAGGCGCTCGATATGCAGTTGTGCCGGCTGCTCGGTGGCGCGGTCGAGGAAGGTCTGGCGCACGATCAGCGCGTTGCTCTCAGGCTCCAGGCGCAGCCAGTTGCCGGCGGCCTGTGGGTACTGGCTGAGGATGATCTCGAAGTTACCCTGGTCATCGAGCTCAAGCTGGCTGGCGTCGATGAAGCCGGTCTGGATCATCTTGCCGTCGGTCTCGTAACCGCCTTTCTGTGTGCCGAAGCTTAAGTAGGCGACGCTGCCGCGCTGGCCACTGACGCGGTAGCGCTGGGCGCCATTGAGGCGGGCGTAACGGTACAGGTTGTCGGGGTTGTCGGCGCCGATCTTGGCGGTTTCGTGGGAAGGGGTGATGAAGCCGGGGAAGTCCGGGTCGGCGAACTCCAGGTGCATCTCCAGGGCGATGCGCAGCAGGCGCGTGAGGTAGCGAAAGCCTTCGGCGCGGGTCTGCGCATCGGCCGGCGCATCGGCGCGCAGGATCTGCTCGCCGCTGCGCCTTAGCTGGTCGCAGAACTGGTTCCAGGTTTCGCCGCTGCAGACCTGCTGCTCGGTTGGGTCGTTGGCCATGAGGGTCTCCTTGGGGGCGGGATGCCGCCGGTTGGGAGACCATAGGAATTGCGACCCTCGGAGTACTACGTCCGAGCGGACTAAAACGTTCTGTGCACTGCGGTCAATACAACGGTTTATTTCTTTGATGCTGGGTAATAAAAACTTTTAGATATTTCATATGGCAATAAAGTGGCTTTTCCCTCCCTCCTGAACCTCATAGATTGGGCGGACCGAGTCGCGTCCGTATGCCTTGCTGACCCACGATCTCTCCCTCAGTGAGGGCTTTCATGATGATTGACTGTGTTTCTACATCTTTAGTGAACCCGACGGCTTCAAAATCACCGTAATGATTTTCTCTGATGTGCCTCCACCCCTCCCCCTTTGACTTGTCTCCTTTTTTGTCTTTATCCGTTCCAATCCAGCCAGTGAGCATAAAAACAGGCCTCAACTCCTGCTTACCGCCAGCACTTACAAGTCTTCTACCCACTGCCTCGGCAGGCTCGTATTTAACACGGCTATTTCTGGATTCGCCCCATTGACGCAGACCGGTGGGGCGCTGTCTTTCAGCGCATAATTGGGCGCTGCCCTTGAGCCGCCTGCAGCGGCACCCGTGTTTGCGTCCATGCTTTGCTTGGGCTGCTGATTCCTTTGCTTCCTGCCCTTGGGCAATACAAATCCGTCGTCATCCTCATTGGGATCTCGGTCCGCCAACCCTTGGTCGTCGAGCCGCGAGACTGCCAGCCAATTGGCCGGCCACGTCATAGCACAGACGTTGCTTATGGCCTGCGGCATCCTGGGTGCTCAGCACTGCCCCAGTGGCATCGGTGGTGGTCTGGGTGGTGTACGCGTCGGGCTCGAGCCCTGCGTCGTCCTCGCCCAGCCAATCGACGAGGGTGTCAGGGCTGTCGGCATTCTTGAGCAGTTGTCGGGTGACCGACTGAGACACGCCGGTCAGGGCAAGCGCTCGGTCCTGGCATCCACACACGTTGCGAAAGCTCAGTGATCTAACAGCCTTCGCAGTCATCATCAAAACGGCCGAGGAGCACCTTGGCATCGCTGTCGACGCCCCCCCTTGGGCCACCGCCCGTGTCGTTCGGTCGTGTCGTCATGAGGCCCTGTGGCCTCATCCAAACGGACGAGGAACGCCCCGTCGCAACTGGCGACGATCCCCCGTTGGGCCATTTGGCTCTCCCGCGCCCAGCCGGGCTTGGGCCATCCAACGAGGACACCTTGATGACAACAGCAAAAAACCTGGTTCGCTCCGTCACCGTGGACATCGCCGCCCCCGCCGAACTCGTCTGGTCGATCCTCATCGACCTGCCCCGCTACCCCCAGTGGAACCCCTACACGGTCAAGGTCGAGTCCACCTTGCGCCTGGGCGAGCCGGTCAATCTGTACCTGCCTGATCCCAGCCAGCCCGGCGAACTGCTTCACGTGATCGAGCAGTTAACCGACTTCGAACCCTACCGCCTGCTGGCCTGGGAGATGCACGCCAGCGCCAGCAATCCCGACGCCGCCCGCCGTGAGCAGGTGATCGAGCGTACCGGCCCGGACAGCTGCCGCTACCACACCACCGACCAGTTCCTGGGGCCTACCGCCGACACGGTCATGGCCAACCATGGCCCCTGGGTCAAGCAGGGCTTCGACGCCGTGGCCCTGGCGGTGAAGGCCCACGCCGAGTCGCTGCACGCTGCGGCGGGGTGATTTTCATGCCCCCGGCGCACTTCGTCCGAGCAGACGAAGAGGCGCCAGGGGCGCATTGCCTACCTTGGCGTCAACCGGGCCCGAGCCCGGACGATCACGAGGAGGTATCCGATGTTGACTCATCTGCAATGGCTGGAAGCCGAGAGCATCCAGATCATCCGCGAAGTGGTGGCCGAGTGTGAAAAACCGGTCATGCTCTACTCCATCGGCAAGGACAGCGCGGTGATGCTGCACCTGGCGATGAAGGCCTTCGCCCCGGGCAAACCGCCCTTCCCCCTGCTGCACGTGGACACCACCTGGAAGTTTCGCGAGATGATCGATTTTCGCGACCAGACCGCCGAGCGCCTGGGCCTGGAACTGCGGGTGCACATCAACCCCGAAGGCGTGGAAAAAGCCATCGACCCTTTCACCCACGGCTCGGCGCTGCACACCGACGTGTGGAAGACCCAGGGCCTCAAGCAGGCGCTGGACAAGTACGGTTTCGACGCAGCCTTTGGCGGCGCGCGGCGCGACGAGGAAAAGTCCCGGGCCAAGGAGCGGGTGTTCTCGCTGCGCTCCGAGCAGCACCGCTGGGACCCCAAGCAGCAGCGCCCGGAGCTCTGGCGCCTGTACAACACGCGCAAGCGCAAGGGTGAGAGCCTGCGGGTGTTCCCGCTGTCGAACTGGACCGAGCTGGACATCTGGCAATACATCTACCTCGAGCAGATCCCCATCGTGCCGCTGTACTTCGCCAAGGAGCGCCCGGTGGTGGAGCGCGACGGCACCCTGATCATGGTCGACGACCACCGCCTGCCACTGCGTGACGGCGAGACCCCGCAGATGCGCAAGGTGCGCTTTCGCACCCTGGGGTGCTACCCGCTTACCGGCGCCATCGACAGCGACGCCGACGACCTGCCGGCGATCATCAGCGAGATGCTGGTCAGCCGCACCTCGGAACGCCAGGGCCGCCTGATCGACAGCGATTCGGCCGGCTCCATGGAGAAGAAAAAACAAGAGGGGTACTTCTGATGAACGCCATCACCCAGCACGACGAACTCACCCCGTACCTGCAGGCGCAACAGCACAAGCAACTGCTGCGTTTCATCACCTGCGGCAGTGTCGACGACGGCAAGAGCACGCTGATCGGGCGCTTGCTGTACGAGTCCAAGGTGCTGTTCGAAGACCAGCTCGGCCAGCTCGAAGCGGACTCGAAAAAACTCGGCACCCAAGGCGATGAGCTGGACTTCGCCCTGTTGGTGGACGGCCTGGCCGCTGAGCGTGAGCAAGGCATCACCATCGATGTGGCGTACCGCTTCTTCGCCACCGACAAACGCAAGTTCATCGTCGCCGACACCCCCGGCCATGAGCAGTACACCCGCAACATGGTCACCGGCGCATCCACCGCGGACCTGGCGGTGATCCTGGTGGATGCCCGCCAAGGCTTGCTGACCCAGACCCGCCGCCACAGCTACCTGGTGTCGCTGCTGGGCATCGGCAAGGTGGTGCTGGCGATCAACAAGCTCGACTTGATGGATTACGCCCAGGCGGTGTTCGAGCGCATCGAGGCCGAGTACCGCGCCTTCGCCGCGCAGATTGGCCTGCACGACATCCAGTGCATCCCGCTGTCGGCGCTGCGCGGTGACAACATGCTCAGCCCCAGCCCGAATACCCCGTGGTACACCGGCCCCAGCCTCTTGGCGTATCTGGAAGACGTGCCGCTGGAGCAGGCCCGCGCCAGCGAGGCGCCGTTTCGCCTGCCGGTGCAATGGGTCAACCGGCCGAACCTTGATTTTCGCGGCTACTGCGGCAACGTCGCCGCCGGCAGCGTGAGCGTTGGCGAGCGCATCCGCGTGCTGCCATCTGGCCAGCAGAGCGAGGTCACGCAAATCCTTGGCCCCAGCGGCCCGCAACAACGGGCCGAATGCGGCCAGGCCGTGACCCTGGTACTCAAGGACGAGATCGATATCAGCCGCGGCGACCTGATCGCCCTGGCCGACGCCCCGCCTGCAGTCGCCGACCAGTTCGAGGCCACCCTGGTATGGATGGATGAGGACGCCCTGCTGCCTGGGCGCCCTTACCTGATGAAGATCGGCTGCCGCACCGTGGGCATGAGCTGCGCCAATCTCAAGCACCGGGTGGATGTGAACAGCCTTGAGCAACTCGCGGCCAAGACCCTGGAGCTCAACGGCATCGGCGTGTGCAACCTGCACCTGGACCGGCCGATCCCGTTCGATGCCTATGCCGACAACCGCGACACCGGAGGCTTCATTGTCATCGACCGCCTGAGCAACCGCACGGTGGGCGCCGGCATGCTGCACTTTGCCCTGCGCCGCGCGCAGAACGTGCATTGGCAGGCCATCGACGTCAACCGCGAGGCCCACGCCGCGCTCAAGGGTCAGAGCCCGCGGGTGCTGTGGTTCACCGGGTTGTCGGGGGCAGGCAAATCGACCATCGCCAACCTGGTGGAGCGCAAGCTGCACGCCCTGGGCCGACACACCTACCTGCTCGACGGCGACAACGTGCGCCACGGCCTGAACCGCGACCTGGGCTTCACCGAAGCGGACCGGGTGGAGAACATCCGCCGCGTGGCCGAGGTGGCCAAGCTGATGCTCGATGCCGGGTTGATCACCCTGGTCTCGTTCATCTCACCGTTTCGCGCCGAGCGCGACATGGCCCGCAGCCTTGCCGGGGATGGCAACTTCCTGGAGATCTTCATCGACGCCCCGCTGGCCCTGGCCGAACAGCGCGACCCCAAGGGGCTGTACCAGAAAGCCCGGCGGGGCGAGCTGAAGAACTTCACCGGCATCGACTCCCCCTACGAGCCGCCGGTGAACCCGGAGCTGCACATCGACACCCAGCGCGAATCGGCCGAAGCCGCCGCCGAGCGCATCGTCGAAGCCTTGCTCAGCCTGTAAGCGAAGCGGGCGCGGCGCCACGCCGCCGTGCCCGCACCTGACGGCTCAGCGGGTGCCGAACTCGAACGAGGGTACGAAACCTGAGCCAAGCAGGTAGGGGCAGTTCGAGGCGACGAAGTCGTCGCTGAGCAGGTCCTCGGCACTGTTGTAGCCGTCGGTGTACACCCCGGTAAGCCCCAGCAACGTATGCGGCAGGGAGGAAATACTCACCCGTTGATCTTGGCGTTGCCTGAGTTTTTCGAGCTTGGCGCTCTGGTGGCTCGATACGTTGTCCGTGGCCCAGACGAACGCCGAGACCGACAAGTCGTATTCATTGCCGATGCCATGCCCCAACAAACCCCGATGATCATCCATGAGGTTCTGACCGTGATCGGAGCTGTAGACCAGCACTGACGGTTTGGTGCTGGCCTCCAGTTGGTTCATGAGGGTGTGCAGCAGCCAGTCGGTATACAGCACGGTGTTGTCGTAATGGGCGACGAGGCGGTCCTTGACGCTGTCGGTGGCGGGCTGGAACTGCCCGAAGCTGTCCGGATACCGGCGCGCGTAATCGAAATGGCTGCCTTTGATGTGGATGAAGATCGCCTGCTTGGCAGAGGGTGAATGCAGGATTTGCTCATGCACCGGCAGCAGCGCAGCATCATAGCTGCGCTCGAAGTACTGCCGGCTGTGTGCCTCGGCGGCAATCTGCGGAATGATGCCGCCAAAGCTGTCGACTTCCTGGACAGACAACCAATGGGTCTTGTAGCCCGCTGCACGGTAGATGCCCACCAGGGATTTGGTCGAGGCGATCCGCTCCCAGTCGGAGATCGGCGACAGGCTCAGCATCGACGGTACGGCAAAAGCGGTGTAGGGCGCGGTGGTGCACATGCGGTTGAACTTGAACAGCCCCAGGCGCTTGTCCAGGTTCGGCGTGGTGGGCTTGTGGTAGCCGTAGAGCGACCAGTTGTGCGGCCGTGAGGATTCGCCAATCACGAAAACGAGGGTTTCGATGTTCGAATCGTTCGCGACGTGGGTGATGTTGACCTCGGTGTCCTGACGCTGCTTGATGTACTGCAGGGTTTCGGCATGCAGATAAGCGGTCAGGCCGATCTGCGACAAGTACCCCACCGGCGTGCTCTGGTCCTTGGCGACCAGGTCCAGCATCGCGCCTTTGCCCAGCGAATTGACCGTGACGGTCTTGTAGAAGTACGCGCCATATCCCAGCAGCAAGGCACACAGGCTCAAGGCGAACAGCAACCGGCTCTTGGGCAGCCGACGCCGGTACAGGCCGGCCAGTCCGATGCCGTAACAGGTCGCGAATACCACCAGCACGAACATGACGGACTTCCAGTAGGTCAGCAGAAAGTCGGTCGTTTCCTTGTAGTTGGTCAGTCCGATGAACAGGTAGGCCGCCGTCAACCGGGAATTGAAGTTGAGCGTCAGGAACAGGTCGATGGTGGCCAACAGATAGAACGGCAACAACACGACATGAAGCTTGAATTGATTGGTGGAGGCAAAACGGATCGCCGCCAGCCACAGCAACGAGATGGCGACGGTGTAGAGCGACAGCAGGTCGATCTTCGCATACGGATTGGCGAGGGTGCGGATGATGATGGGCGATAGCAGAAACGCCCAGAGCACCAAGTTCGGCCATTCCTGCTTCAACGTGGGGAGTTTCATTTTTTATTCTCGTCGGGCGCCCATGGAGAGGTGCGTCCCTGCGCGATACCCCGTTGCTGGCATACGAACGAGCATAGATCATCGGGCTTCTCCTTGGATGGAGGCGCTGACGGTTGGGGCGGGATCACCCGCGAGCATAGCCAGTTAGTCCAAACAGACGATTTACCCGGCAAGTCCCCCATCAATACTGCCCTTCCCGATACCCGCGAGGCGCAGCATGACCGCTCATCATCCGGCCCCCATCGCTACCGACGCGCTCAGCGCCTTGCTCGCCCTGGTCTATCAAGGCCCTCTCGAATCCACGCCTTGGGGCAGCTTTCTCGAACAATTGCGCCAGCACCTTGACGCCACTTTCATCACCCTGGTGCTGCGCAACCCGGAGCACGAACGCCCTGGCCTGATCGTCAACGCCTCCAGCCACGGTCCGCTGCTGCCAGGCGAGCCGTCCTACAGCGAGTACTACTACTCCATCTGCCCCTTTCTCGACTGGCCAGCCGATCAAGTAGCTACGGCCGACCAGGTGATGGGCAGCGCGCTGTGGCTGGCCCACGACTTCTACCGCAACTACCTGCAACCCCTGGACCTGCGCCACGTGCTGGTCGCCAACATGGTGACCAACGCCGGGATGCACTGCGCCTTGTTCGCCAGCCGCGGGCATGCCGGGGCGGACTTCGATGCCGAGGAGGTCGCCCTGGTGCGCCTGCTGCAGCCACACGTGCAGCAGGCGGTGGACCTGCACTCGGCCGTGGACCAGCTGGACTCCGAGCGCCAGCTGTATGCCGCGACCATCGACCGCTTGATGGTCGGTACGGTGATCCTCGATGAGAACGGCCGCAAGCTGCGCTGCAACAGTGCGGCCCAGCGGCTGTGCGATGAAGGCGATGGCCTGGTGTGCCGGCAAGAGAAGCTGTGCGCCTACCTCAATCACGAGAACCGCGCCTTGCAGCAGGCGGTCCAGGCCGTGCTGCGCCAGCGCCAG
The DNA here is from genome assembly GCF_051913525.1 of Pseudomonas sp. PKS. Classification (NCBI taxonomy): domain Bacteria; kingdom Pseudomonadati; phylum Pseudomonadota; class Gammaproteobacteria; order Pseudomonadales; family Pseudomonadaceae; genus Pseudomonas; species Pseudomonas sp. PKS. Next base: position 47,095 of record NZ_JBEGDO010000005.1, read on the forward strand.
CGTGGGCTGGATGAGCTGGAGGTGCTCACCCTCTCCCGCCCCAGTGGCCAGATGCCGCTCAACCTGCTGCTGCGGCCAATCCCGCTGAACTACCAGGCTGGCAAAGGCACTCGCAGGCCGGCGGTGGCACTGTTCATCCGCGACCCGGCCGACTCGCCCCAGGCCTCGCGCCACCTGCTGCGCAGCCTGTTCCAGCTCACGCCCATGGAAACCGAGGTGGCGATGCTGGTGATGGACGGGCAGACCCTGGACGAAACGGCGGACCTGCTGCACGTGTCGCGCAATACCGTGCGCGCGCACCTGCGCGGGGTGTTCGCCAAGACCGGCGCCACGCGCCAGGCGCAACTGGTGAAGACCCTGCTCAACAGCGTGGCGTCGTTGGGGTAATCTGGGTGGCACAGCAGCCCCAGGAGGCCACATGCCCTACCCCATCGAGCAGAAACTTGTCGTCGGCGTCGCCTCCAGCGCGTTGTTCGACCTGACCGTGTCCGATGACATCTACAAGACCGAAGGGGTCGAGGCGTACCGCCAGCATCAGGAGCAGAACCTCGACGAGCCCTTCCCCAAGGGCGTCGCCTTCCCGTTCATCCGGCGCTTTCTGAGCATCAACAAAGCCTTCCCCGCGCAACTGCCGGTGGAGGTGGTGCTGCTCTCACGCAATTCGCCCGAGACCGGCCTGCGGGTGTTCCGCTCGATCGACCACTACGGCCTGGACATCACCCGGGCGGCATTCATGTCCGGTCGCTCACCCTACGAGTACATCCCGGCCTTCAATGCCTCGCTGTTCTTGAGCGCCCACGAAGAAGACGTCCAGCGCGCCATCGACGCCGACTACCCCGCCGGCCTCGTGCTGCCCACGCGCATCTACGACGATGAAATCGACACCGAACTGCGGGTGGCGTTCGACTTCGACGGCGTGATCGCCGATGACGAGGCCGAGAGCGTGTACAAGCAACATCACGACCTCGGCGAGTTCCTGGCCCACGAGCGCGACCGCAAGGCCATCCCCCACCAGCCAGGCCCGCTGGCGGACCTCTACCGCAAGCTCTCGCACATCCGCACCCTGGAGGAGCAGAAACTCGCCCAATGCCCGGACTACCAGCGCATCCTGCGCATCGCCATCGTCACCGCACGTAACGCGCCATCCCACGAGCGGGTGGTGACCACCTTGAAGAACTGGGGCGTGTCGCCGGACGAGTCGTTCTTCCTGGGCGGCATGGAAAAAGACCGCGTGCTGTCGATCCTCAAGCCGCACATGTTCTTCGACGACCAGCGCAGCCATTTGACGTCGGTGGCCGGGGATCTGCCGATGGTGCATGTGCCATTCGGGGTGGCGAACAAGCGTCGGGAAGCGGGCAATGCGCTGGCCGAACCTGCGCCATTGCCCGTGGTGACATCGCAGAACGGTTGAGTTATTCCCGGTAGCTTTCGATCAGGGCGTCCAGATCGTCGTCCTCTAATTCAATGAACTCGCCGGCGGCGGCTTCGTGGATCAGGGCGGCGAATGCGGGGCTGTATTCCGGGTCGTCTTCTTCCTCTTCGGTAGCACCGGACTTGATGCGATCCAGCGCCTCGAGTAGTTCGTCGTCCAGGGTCATGAGGGCCTGGCCGAAGAAGGTTTCGAACAAGGCGGTAGGCTGACCATCGGCAATCAAAGCGAAGTGTTTGCCTAGCCTACTGCCCATATTGACGATGAGATAGGCAGTTCCAGGCCCACCGGCAAATCCCGCACGGAAGATGAGTTCGGAAGCGGACACCGAATGCTCGCGGGCCATTTCAGTCGCACGACCGGACAGATACACATTCACCAGGTACACCTGCTCGTATTCATCGCCAGCGATGAACTCGATGATGCCTCCACTGAGCACTTCCAACCCCTTCGCGCCGCCCTTGGCAATCGCCTCGACTTCCGCGAGGCTGAAGCGGGCCAAATCGAATTCGCTGTGTTTAAGGGGCGTGCAGTAAGCGGTGGCGGTCCCGGGTTTGCGTCCTTTGGCCTGAACCTGCCATTGCCGGAAGTGGTCCAGTTCAACGCAATGCCCCACGGACTGGCTGCACTCAAGGTAGTCCTGAAAGATCTGCGGGAACACAGCACGCGGTTGAACCCAGGTGGTACGAAGCCTCTTGGTTCGCTTGCCCGCCTTGGCCGCGCTGGCAGGCACCGCAATCACATCAGCATCCGGCACCAGGCAACGCAGGTCATAACCGATCATGAACAGCGCCGCTTCGAAGCAGTGGCTGCGCTCGGCCAACGAGCCGGAAAACATTGCAGGCATTCGCTCGAGCACCGCCTGGATGATCCACCCAAGCTCGACCTGGCTTCGTGCCCAGATGTGGTCCGAGACCTTCGAGGTGAAGAACTGCGGCGCAGCCGCGTAGCCAAGTTCGCCCGGATCACGTATCTGCTTGCCCCGCGCGGCACCGCTGGGGAACTTCAGTTGCACGCGCCCTTGGGCATTTTCCCGGTAGCGGGCGTACAGCATGGCAATGGCCGCGCCGACACGGCTGTCGTAGATCGGCGAACCGGTCGTGTCGATCAGGGCATGGATCTTGGTCAGCCCCGCGTCGAAGCGCTGGATGCTGCGCTCGTTCAGGTCCGAGAGTTTCTGGTCCGTATCGAGGCTGAACAACGGTCGGCAAGCATTCAGGTACTCGACCAGCTTTCGCTTGCGCCGCAACTCCCCCAGGAACGGGACTGCCCCCCATACTCCGCCCCACTGCAACACCGCGCGGCAGGCGTTGTAGGCCGCATCATCGCAACCCGACACCAGCACGCTGGCCAACCGGCTGCGCAGCAGATCGAGCGACACTTTGGTGCTGGCCCAATCCGTGGAGGCAACCCATTGCCCGGTCTGGTAATCCTGCCACCCCGCGCCCCAGCGATACGCCGCATGCACTTGCTCCAGGCCCACCACTTGCAGATCCAGGCCACCCTTCACCTGCTTGCTGCGCCGCAAGCGCAGGTGCACCGGCAGATGCCCAAGCGTTGCCTGGAGCCACTCGATGAAAGCACTCACATCCGATTGCGCGAGAAACGTCGTCCGATCCATCCGTCTACTGTCCTGAAAAAGTCGCTGCGTTGGTGGAGCGCCAAGGTACAGCAGCGTCGTGAACGGACCAATGGTGAGTATCCATACACGTCAACTTTCCGAGCACATCACTCGTCTTCTATCACCTTGACCACCCTCCCCCCAGCCTCCATGCTCAAACGCTTCCACCACGACTCAAGGATCGATACATGAAGCTGGAAACCCTGGCCATCCACGCGGGCTTCAGCCCCGACCCGACCACCAAGGCCGTGGCCGTCCCGATCTACCAAACCACCTCGTTCGCCTTCGACGACACCCAGCACGGCGCCGACCTGTTCGACCTGAAGGTGGCCGGAAACATCTACTCGCGCATCATGAACCCCACCAACGACGTCCTCGAGCAGCGCATGGCGGCGTTGGAAGGCGGCGTCGGCGCCCTGGCCGTGGCCTCGGGCATGGCCGCCATCACCTATGCCATCCAGACCGTCGCCGAGGCCGGCGACAACATCGTCTCGGTGGCCAAGCTCTACGGCGGCACCTACAACCTGCTGGCCCACACCCTGCCACGCATGGGCATCCAGACCCGCTTCGCGCCGCATGACGACATCGCCGCCCTCGAAGCGCTGATCGACGACCGTACCAAGGCGGTGTTCTGCGAATCCATCGGCAACCCGGCCGGCAACATCGTCGACCTCCAGGCCCTGGCCGATGCCGCCCACCGTCACGGTGTGCCATTGATCGTCGACAACACTGTCGCCACCCCGATCCTGTGTCGCCCGTTCGAGCACGGCGCCGACATCGTCGTGCACTCGCTGACCAAGTACATCGGTGGCCACGGCACCAGCATCGGCGGCATCGTCATCGATTCCGGCAAGTTCCCCTGGGCCGACAACAAAGCACGCTTCGCCCTGCTCAACACCCCCGATCCGTCCTACCACGGCGTGACCTACACCGAAGCCTTCGGCCCCGCCGCCTTCATCGGCCGCTGCCGCGTGGTGCCGCTGCGCAACACCGGAGCGGCGCTGTCGCCGTTCAACGCCTTCCTGATCTTGCAGGGGTTGGAAACCCTGGCCCTGCGCATGGAGCGACACACCGAAAACGCCCTGAAGGTCGCCCACTACCTGCAAGGGCACGAGCAGGTCGCCTGGGTGAAGTACGCCGGCTTGCCGGATCATCCGGAGCACGCACTGGCGCGCCGCTACACCGGCGGTAAACCGGCGTCGATTCTTTCGTTCGGGATCAAGGGCGGGCAAGAAGCCGGCGCACGCTTTATCGATGCGCTGCAGTTGGTGGTGCGCTTGGTGAACATCGGCGATGCCAAGTCACTGGCCTGCCATCCCGCGTCCACCACCCATCGCCAACTCAATGATGAAGAGCTGGAAAAAGCTGGGGTGCCACGGGACATGGTGCGGTTGTCGATCGGGATCGAGCACTGCGATGACATCATCGCGGACCTGGCGCAGGCGCTGGAGGCGAGCCGCGGGTGATGACTCGCTATCGCTGACAGGCCCTGGCCTATTCGCGGGTAAATGGGAGTGGCGCTCCGGCGCTCCAATTTACCCGCGCAGGCGTCCACAAGGACGACGCCGTCATCAGAAACCTAACGCCTACGCATTCGTTTGAGCTGCCGGATCAGGCGTCGCTCGCGGGTACGGCGCCTGCGCATGACGCAGAGGCGTTTCCAGAGGCCTCGGAAGCGGCGGGTGTTCAGCAGCCATAAGGCCGCCAACGGGAGAATGGCGGACATGACGGTCACTTGGGCATTGGATGAGGTCGTATAGGTTGCGAGGGTGCTGATCAGCGCAATTACCAGCAGCACCACTAAACTTTTCAGCGCTCGTACATGGGCTCTCAAAATCAAGAGAATCTGAACCAAGACAACCAAACTAATGGAGCCTGCCGTGGCATCCAGAGCATGCTCTTGCATAGAGCCAGTGAGGAATTCTTCCGCGACACTCGTAACCCCGTTAACTCCTGCAGCAATGGAGAGAACAAAGACGGCGGAGAAGATCGTGAAATAAGGCCTGATCCAGATCGGAAGTTCTTTTCTTATATACGTCATTTTGTATCAAGCTCGACAGTACTAACGACGATAGACTGCACAGTCGCATTTCCGGCGATCCCAAGTACGTTAGCCAGGGACTCACGTATCTGAATAGATGTCACCCTCTTCATCTCTGTAGCGGTGAGCCTTTTTCTCATCTGACCAGTCTGCTGCGCTAGCTTTAGCTGTTTTTTCGTAAGGCTTGGATGACTGATGCGAAGCAGTTCATTGTTCAACGCCTTACGCTGCTGTCGTCCCAAGGGCCTCAATAACTCGGACCAGCTACGTCCCGTCGCAGACCTCAAATGCTGCAGGTACTTGATCATGTTGTAGCTACCCGCGAGGACCGCAAGTAACGAAATCGCATCAAGCAACCGGCTTACTGACAGGACCCATTGATCGTTATCCCACCGATCGACAAGTCCAGGGTTGGTGTATTCGGCTCTTGCCCTTCTGATACCGATCCCGCACTGAACGACCGACACTACCGCACCCGCCATCCCGAGATACATTATCGGCGTAGCGAGCCCTGCAGAAACAGCAGACACTCCGCCACCCACAATGACAAGTGCCACACTCAAGACCGCGCCAGTACAAGCCACCCCCATATTGGCCATCTCTTCAAGGAGCCGAGACTCGCGCGAACCTCGCTGAACCTGCTCCACATACTGCTGCGGCGTAACATGCCGCCTCAGCTCCTGAATCACCACCCGCTTCGGCACCACACTGCACACCGCCTGAAACCTACGCAGGTTGACGATGTTGTACTGCGCATCGATATACACCACCCCCGCCCCGATCAGCGCCGGGTCGGCATCGATCACCGCGAACAACCGAGGCAGATCTAACAGTTGTTCGACGCGCATTCGCGCCAGGTAGGTCGAGGGGCGTGCTCCGAGTTCGTCCAAGCGTGTAAGTCTCATCAATCATCCTGAAGAACCGAGATGGCGGAAAACCAGTCGCCGCGCAAAACCCGTAGCGTACGGAGCCCCTGACGGCCTGTATGTCGGTGCCTTCCGAAGAACCTCGTCATCTCCCTGCCCGCCCCTTCGAGGCCTTTTCGCCGGCCCCGAATAGCCGCCTCAGCAACGGCGCGCACAAGGGTTGACCATCAACACTGGAGCACCGCATGCTCGGTCACACCCGCCTGTGCTCAAGGACCGATTGCATGAAGCCGGAAGACCGCGCCATCCCCACGCCCTCTGGCCCCCCGGTACAATCGACGCGGACGAGCCGCCGGCAATGACGCTCTTCTACCTCAAGCTCATCGTCACCCCGCTACTGATGTGGGGCGTCTCCCTCGCTTCGCGGCGCTGGGGTGGCCTGCTGGGTGGATTGTTGTCCGGCTTGCCCATCACCTCCGCGCTGGTGATGACCTTCCTGTGCCTGGAACAGGGCACCGCGTTCACGCTGAACGCCGTACCCGGTGCGCTCGGCGGCCTTGCAGCGGTGCAAGCCACCTACGTCTGCTACCTGTACGCAACTCGACGCACCGGCATCGGTTGGGCCGCCCTGCTGGCCTTGGCGCTCTACGCCGTGGCCGCCTACGCCTTTACCCACGGCGGCAGCCTATACCTGTCGATTGCCGTCTCCCTGGCACTGATCGCCTGGCTGATCCGCGTGACCGACCGCGAACCCAAGCCAGAGCTGTTGGCCAAACCCCGTCATCGCTACTGGGAAATCCCCCTGCGTATGGTGGCCGCCACCACCTTGCTGATGGTCACCACCGGCTTTGCCAGCTGGCTGGGGGCGGCGGCGAGCGGGATGCTGGCGCCGATTCCGGTGATTGCCTGGCCATTGGTGGTGTTCGCCCATGTGCAGGGCGGGCGCGCGGGGATGGCGGCGATGGTGCGCGGCAATGCCATCGGGGCGGTGGGGGTGATTGCGTTTTATCTGGGGGTCGCGGGGTTGCTGGAGCGGTTGGGGATCGCGGCGACCTTTGCCTTGGCCGTGGTGCTGGCGGTGGTGTTGACCGTGGCGCTGGCAGCGGTGTTGCGCCGTAGGCGCTGATGCAGCATTAGAAACGCCCTGCAAATCATTAAAGATCTGCAAAGCCAGGGCGATCTAACAGGTTGGATCTTCTTTTCGCGACCTTCGGACAGATAAGTGCAGTCGAGTATCCAACCGCTCTTCCAGACCCTGCAGCAGCAATACCTTTCCAGGCTCGACAACTGGAATGAGCTGATACAAACCCCTTTCCTGGAGATGCTCGTCGTCTGGGGCATCGTGACGTTTTTCGCCTCCATCATCCCGTTGAAACTAAGCACCGCCCGCGGATTGATGCTGGGTTTTGTCATCTCCATCTGTGGGGCGGTGATCATCACAGCGGATATCGCAGCTGACAGCCTCAGTGCCAAGAAACGCTTGATCGATGTAGAGCAGCAATTATCCGGGCTCGAAACGCCGGCCCCTGGGAGTGGGAGGCTCACGCCTGACAAGACCACCAACCCTGCACCCAATGCCGCCTCATTGAAAAACGAGCGCGAGCGATTGCTCGGCAAGATCGAGCTGGCTGGCGTGCTGACCACCTTCACCGCCATGACACTCGGGGGGCTGGGCGGTGGGTTGCTGACGGCCGCAGTGAGTATGCCGAGAAACCGGCAGGAAGAAGAACGCCAGGAGAAACCAGTACTCGAATGCATTCTGAACGGGTATTTCTACCTGTTCGCCTTCATCCTGACGTCCTCGCTGATCCTCCTGGCCGGCGAGTACTTCTTCCTTGCTCGCAGGCTGACCGACACAGGAAGCGCCCACCCGCTCCTGCTCATCCCAATTATCGGGTTCCTGTTGAGCATCGTGTTCAGCGGCATTGCCTTCGACAGAACACGCAGCCACTTGAAAAAAGACAAGCCGCAGTTGTTCCAGCAATCATTATTTGGGCTGTTTGCGCTGTTCTTCTATCTCAATACGGTTGCCCACGTCTGGTACGACATCGGGGCGATCTCCATGACCTTGCACATCCCCGTGATCCTGGCCTTGTCCCTCCATGCCCTGCATCAATATCGCCAACTCGAGCGCAGATGACACTGTCAACACGCCAGCTTGAGACCCGCCAAGAGAGCGCCATGACCGAATTCACCGTTGTCGATATTTCCTGGTCCGATCGGATCAAGATCCACTATGACCCCAACGAACAGGTGCACGGGCTGCCGGAGGCAGACGGTTTTCAGCGCACCGGTTTTTACTGCCTCTACGGGCGTCATCCGGTCTATGGACCGGATGTGCTTCTGTATATTGGCGAGACGAAAATGTCCGCCACTGGCCGGTCTTTTCGGGCGCGGCTGGGGGAGCATCTGAAGGGCCGGTTCTGGTATCACGCCAATCTCTCGGTCTCCCTGGGCACCCTTGAAGAGGGGCAACAGCTCACCGCGCAAGCAATCCGCGCCGTGGAGTCGGTGTTGATTGCAGCGCACAAACCGGCGCTCAACCGCCGCCATATTGACTGCGCGCTGCCGGGTGCGGAGCAGTACTTGATTCGCAACTGGGAGTTCCCGGGGGCGCTTCAACATGAGTGCTCGGGGTATTACTGGCGCTAGCCCCCAGCACTCCCCTGATGAATCGCAAACACCTGCATCTCCACCAGGTAACCGTCGCCCAGGTCAGCGCCGACGCAGGCACGCACTGGCTTTGGGCAGCCCTCAAGCCAGGCGTCGTACACCTCGTTGACCCGGTCGAAATGGCTGTAGTCGGCTAGCCATAACTGAACCCGGGTCAACTGGTCCTTACCGATGCTTGCCTCGGCCATCAGGCCATCGATGATCGCAAGCACTTGCCGGAGTTGCCCCTGCACATCCTGTTGCAGGTCGTGGGCGGCGATACCCGCCGTTTCGAACAGGCCTCGGTAGCTGACGGCCAGCGACATCCGGTCGCCTGAGGCATGACGTGTGATCATCGATGTGTACTCCCTTGTGCATTAACTCAGTTGATTGATGCAGACCACCTTGGGCTGGGTCATGTCTTCATAGGCGAAGCGCACACCCTCGCGCCCGAGGCTGCCGTACTTGGAACCGCCGAACGGCATGGCGTCGAAGCGGTAGTCCGAGGAGTCGTTGATCATCACGCCACCGGCCTCGATGCGCTTGGCCAGTGCAAGCGCGGCGGACAGATCCTGGGTGAACACGCCGGCGTGCAGGCTGTACTCCGGCGCATTGGCCAGGGCGATGGCCTGCTCGCGATCATCGAACGGCGCCAGCATGACCACCGGTGCGAACGCTTCTTCGCGCCACAATTGGCTGGCGTGGGAGACCTGCTCGAGCACGGTAGGTGCATAGGCGGCGCCCTCGCGCTGGTGGCCGCACAGCAGCGTTGCCCCCTCCTCCAGCGCCTGGTCCACCAGGGCCTCGACCCGTCGTGCCGCGGCCTCGGTGATCATCGGCCCCATGTCGGTTTCGCGCCGGGCGGGATCGCCCAACACCATCGAGCGTGTCAGGGCGACGAAGCGCTCGCGGAACGCCTCATAGATCGAGGCGTGCACGAGAATGCGCTGGGTACCGATGCAGTTCTGCCCGGCCGCCCAGAATGCACCCGAGACGCAGGCCTCGACCGTGGCGGCAAGGTCGCAGTCTTCCAGCACCAGCACCGGGGCATTGCCGCCCAGGTCCATGGCCAGCTTCTTCAGGCCCGCGTTACGCGCAATCTGCTCGCCGGTGGCGAAGCCGCCGGTGAAGGAAATCATACGGACTTCACGCACCGCGACCAGGGCCTTGCCCAGCTCGGCGCCGCCGGTAGCGACAGTGACCACGGTGTCGGGCAAACCCGCCAGGCCCAGGTATTGCACCAGCTTGATGGCCGACAGCGGGGTCAATTCCGAAGGCTTGAGAATGACCGCGTTGCCCCCGGCGATGGCCGGGCCAAGCTTGTGGGCCACAAGGTTCAGCGGGTCGTTGTAAGGGGTGATCGCCAGGATCAACCCCAGGGGTTCGCGGGTGAACCAGCCTTGGCGCGATTCCGAGCCTTCATAGGCATCGAAAGGCACCACTTCCCCGGCGTTGCGCCGCGCTTCCTCGGCGGAGAGCCTGAGGGTGTTGATGCAACGCTTCACTTCTTTTTCGGCCTGGCGCAGGGTCTTGCCCGCCTCGTCGACGATCAGGCCGGCGAAGTCCGCCGCATCCCGCTCGATGAGCCGCGCGGTGTTTTCCAGGATGCTGGCTCGGCGATGCCGAGGCAGTGCGGCGCTGTCGCTGACGCCCTGGCGAGCGCGGGCCAACAGGCCCGGCACGTCCTGGACACCGAGGTTTTCGACGCTGCCGACGAGGCTGCCATCGAAGGGGTTGTACACGTCGATCAAGGCGGGCTGCTGCAAGGAAACCCGTGGCAAGTAGGACAGATTCATGGGGTTGCTCCTCAGGCCGAGTGCTTGGTGGCGTGGATGGCGACGATGTCCGACAGCAAGGCAAATGCGGTTTCGATCCGCCCGGCGCCAGGGCCCGACACAGTCACGGCGCCCAGCAGTTCGGTATCGAATGCGACCGCGTTGGTGGCGCCGCTGATGCCTGCCAGGGGGTGGTTGCCGGGTAGCAGGCGGGCCTGCACGCTGGCCTGGACCGAGCCGTCCTGGTTACGGCTGGCAGCACCGATCAGCTTCCAGCGCTGGCCCGAGGCCAGGGCCTGCTGGATATCGTCGCAGGTGATCGCGCTGATGCCGCTGCACGCCACATCGCTGACCTGCAGGCAGGCGCCCAGCAGTTCGTTGGCCAGAATGACCACCTTCAGGCGCACGTCGTAACCTTCGACGTCGGCACTCGGGTCCGCTTCGGCATAGCCCAGTTCCTGGGCCTTGGCGACCGCCTCGGCAAAGCCAAGGCCCTCTTCCATGCGCGTCAGCACATAGTTGGAGGTGCCGTTCAGAATGCCCTCGAAACCGACCAGACTTGCTCCGGGCAACGTCTGGCGTGCCATGCGCAGGACCGGGGTGCCGCTCATCACGGCGCCTTCGTACTCGAACGACACCCCCTTGGCCTTGGCCAGCGCCTTGAGCGACTGGGCATGCAGGGCAATCGGCCCTTTGTTGGTGGTGACCACATGCTTGCCCGCTTCCAGCGCCCAGCGGCAGAAAGTGGCAGCAGGTTCGCCATCCTTGGGATTGGTGAACGTGGCCTCAGCGATGATGTCGGCGCCGGACTGCTTGATCACCGCCTCATTGAAGGCCTCCGCCGAGCCTTGTGCCAACTGCGCCAGCGCCCCCTTGCTGGCCGGTAGCGCGACCAGGGTGGCGGCATCCAGGCCATCGCGGTCGATGGCCGACCCCAGGAACAGGTCGGTGACGCCGACGATCTTCAGGCTGAAACCCAACTCCTGCTGCCAGCGCGCATTGCGCTCGGCGATCAGCTGGGCCAGGGCGCGGTTCACTCCGCCAAAGCCAACGAGTGCGATCTTGTATTCAGTCATGCTGTGTGGTCCTTCTCAGGCGATTGGTCGATGGGGTTAGCCTAAGAGCCGGGCCATGCCAGTTGAATATGGCAATCCGCTGTATTTATTGGCCAATCTGACCAGTGCCTGGCGCCTGCTTTTATGCCGGCCACACGAAAAACGCCGCCCGGGTCGAGCCCGAGCGGCGTGGATCGGCAGCAGGTGTGCGCAATACGGTGATGGGCTCAGATCACGCTGGACAGCACGAACGAGGTGACGGTGTTCTCGACGCCCGACATGGCGGCGATTTCCTTCCAGACGTGGTGCACCCGCTCGGGGCTGGCGGCCTCCACGCGCAGCAGCAGATCGAACTCGCCGCTGAGCACTTCGCACTGGACCACCTCGGGGATCATCCGCAGCGCATCGAGTACCGCCTCCCCCCGCATGCGGTCGTAGCGGTAGACGAAGATCACCGCGTTGATCAGCGAGGTGGGCCGCCGCCCCTCGCCGATGCGCAAGGTATAGCCCTGGATGGCCCCATCGCGCTCCAGCCGTTCGATACGCTGGCGCACCGCATTGCGCGAGAGATTCACCTTCTGCCCCAGCTCGGCGTGGGCAATGCGTGCGTTGGCGGTGAGCTCGGCGAGAATGCGCTCGTCCAACGGGTCGAGAATGCGCTTCATCGCGCGGCCTGCAACTGGATCAGTGCCTCGTGCAGCCCCGCCAAGTCATCCCTGCCCAGGCGCGGCGCGGCCGTGGTGCCGGTCGGCTGGGCCGGCACCGCACCGTGCCAGGCACCCAGCTCGGCCAGCAGCGTGGCGGATTTTTCAGGCGCGAACTGGCCCAGCGTGACGATGGGCGCGCCGATGTTGCGCCGGTGCAGGCGCCCGGCGAAGGCGCCGGTCGCAGTGTGAGGGTCCACAGCGCTGCCGGTCTCGTGGAACAGCGTGACGATCTCTTCGCGGATCAGCGCATCGTCCACGGCGTAGGAGTCGAACAGCATGCGCGCCTGCAACCACTGGCGGTTGCCGATGCTCAGTTCGCCGCAGGCTTCGAAGTGCTCCATCAGCGCCCGGGTCGCACCACCATCGCGGTCGTACAGCTCCCAGACAAACCGCTCCAGGTTGGAGAACAGCGAGAAATCCATGGCCGGCGACAAGGTTTGCCGGGTGGCCGAGCGGCTGTAGCGGTTGCTGTGGATGAACCGGTGCAAGGCGTCGTTACGGTTGGTGGAGACGATGATCTGGTTGATCGGCAGGCCCATCTTCTGCGCGATGAACCCGGCGTAGATCTCGGCGAAACTGGCCGTGGGAATGCTGAACCCCACTGGCCGGATGCCGCCGCCCAACTGCAGCGCCGCATGGAAATAGAACACGATCTGCGCCAGCACACCGACCCAGTTGCTGGAGTTGAAACTGATCGGCATCAGCGCCGGGCACGGCCAGGCCCGCAGCAGGCGTGAGGCCAGGGACTGGCAGTCATCGAAACTGCCATCGACCGCCATGCAACTGACGCTGTCGGAGTCGGCGCTGTTCATGATCGCAGCGCGGTCCGGCGGGGTGCCGGCGGATGGATACAACGCCAGCAGACGCGCCGTCGGGCAATGACGCAAGGCATCGATGGCGGCCACGGCGGTGTCGCCATTGCTGGCGCCCACCCACATCACCCGCTCGCACGCCTGGCCCAGGAAGTGGCGGATCAGCCGCGCCTGCAACTGCGCGGCGAAGTCCTTGGACGAACGTGTCGGCCCGTGGAACAGCTCCAGGATCCACTCGTTGTGGCCGATCTGCTGCAACGGGGCGATGGCCCGGTGCTGGAACCCGCGGTAACTGTCGCTGACCAGCGCGCGCAAGGTCGGCTCATCGAGGGTATCGCCCACGAAGGGCGCGATGACACGCCAGGCCAGCTCGTCGAACGGCAGCCACGACCATTTGGCGATTTCCTGTGGGCTGAACACCGGCAGGGACGCCGGCACATACAGCCCGCCGTCCTCGGCCAGCCCGGACAGCAGCGCCGTGCGGAAATCAACTCGTGTCTGGGTACCGCGCGTGGATGTGTACTGCATCGTTGCTCCAGGTGAATACTCGTGATTAGCGGTGCGCCATGGCCACCAGCCAATGGCTGAAAGCCTGGGCATCCGGGGTCAGGGCCTCGCCCAGGCCCCGGACCAGATAAAACGACTCGCTGGCCTCGATCCGCTGGCTGAACGGCGCCACCAGACGCCCCTCGCGCAGCAGGTCTTCGGCCAGCGAGGAACGCGCCAGGGCCACCCCCAGCCCGGCCTCGGCCATGCGCAAGGTGGACACCAAGGTGTCGAACTGCATGCCGCTGGAATAGTCGACCCCCTCGGCCCCGACTCGCTCCAGCCAGTACCCCCACCCCTCTTCATAGCCCAATACATGCAGCAGCGGCAGACGGGCCAGGTCGCGGGGCTCGCGTAGCGGGCAACGGGCGAGCAGCGCCGGCGAGCACACCGGCACCAGCACGTCATGGGTCAGCCGCTGCGCCTCCACCCCCGACCACTGACCGTTGCCCCAGCGAATCTCCAGGTCATCCTCGGCATCGAGCTCCTTGACCCACAGGTTGCTGATGTAGCGCAGATCCACCTGCGGGTAGGCATGGCGAAAGCCAGCCAACCGCGGCGCCAACCAGAAGTGCAGGAACGACAGGCTGCCGCGCACCTTCAACGGCCGGCGCTTGCGTTGGCCAAAAATCTCGTTGGTGCCCACCGCCAGGCGGCTGATGGCGTCCTGCACCACCGGCAGGTACGACTGCCCTTCTTCGGTCAACCCCAGCCCCCGGGGCAGGCGCTTGAACAGCGCCACCCCGAGTTGGCTTTCCAGGTGGCGAATCTGCTGGCTCACGGCGCCCTGGGTGAGGTGCAGCTCCTCTGCCGCGTGGGTGAAGTTCAGGTAGCGGGCCGAGACTTCAAAGGCACGAAGCCAGTTCAAGGGGGGCAAGGTTTTCTGGCTCAAGGGCGGCTCCTGATGACAACGTTCGGCGATGGCCTAGTATCGCTGTGCTCAGGCGGCCTCGGTACCGGGCGCGGTAATTTCCGGCGCCGGGCTGCGCGCCTTGAACTTGCAGGTCAGCCAGTACACGAAGTAGCACCAGGCAATGAACGGCAAACCAAAGTACAGGGCCACGCGCTGGGCCGGGTCGAAAGCGATACCGACGCAGGCCAGCAGACAGCAGAAGATCGCCGCCAGCGGCACGAACGGGTAGCCCCGCACGCGGAACTTGAGGTCTTCGAGCTTGCCGCCGTGGGCCAGGTAATGCCGGCGGAAAGCGATCTGGCTCACGGCGATGCTGATCCACACCACCACCACCGCCAGCCCGGAAATCGACACCAACGCCAGGTAGATGGTGTCAGGGGCGAACACACTGCTCAGCAAGGACGCCATGCCGCCTGCCATGCTCAGCACGATGGCGTTGACCGGCGTGCCACGACGCGACAGCGAGGCATACCGGCGCGGCATGCTGCCCTGATCGCTCAAGGTCCAGAGCATCCGCGCGGCGGCGTACAGCCCGGAGTTGGCGGCCGACAGCAGCGCGGTGATGATCACGAAGTTCATGATGTCCGCGGCATAGGGGATGCCGATCATCTCGAAGACCATCACGAACGGGCTCTCCACCAGCCCGGCCTGTTCCCGAGGCAACAGCGTGGCCAGCACGAAGATGGTGCCGATGAAGAACAGCGCCAGGCGCAGCACCGTAGTGCGGATGGCCTTGGGTACGTTCTTTTCAGGGTCACGGGTTTCGCCGGCGGCGATACCGATCAGCTCGGTGCCGGAGAAGGCGAACGCCACCGCCAGCAAGGTCATGGCAATCGACCAGAAGCCGGTCGGGAACAGCCCTTCGCGGGTGAAGTTGCCCAGCCCGACGCTGTGCGCCTGCTCGATCTCGAAACCACCGAGAATCGCCCCGCCGCCCACCACCAGGAACGCGACAACGGCAAGCACCTTGATCAACGACAGCCAGAACTCAGTCTCGGCGAACGAACGCACCGAGATGATATTGCTGATGAACACCGCGGCCCCGAACAACGCACTCCAGATCCACACCGGCGTGTCCGGGAACCAGCGCACCATCAAGATACCGGCAGCGGTGAACTCCGAGCCGATGGCCACCGTCCAGGTCAACCAGTACATCCAGGCGACCATGTAGCCGGTGCCCGGGCCGATGTAGCGCGTGGCGTAGCTGCTGAACGAGCCGACTTCCGGCATGTGCACGGCCAGCTCACCGAGGCACATCATCACCAGGTACACCATGATCGCCCCCAGCACGTAGGCGATCACCGCGCCCAATGGGCCGGCCTGGTTGACGGTGTAGCCGGACGTCAGGAACAGGCCGGTGCCGATGACACCGCCCAACGCCAGCATGACGATATGGCGGGTTTGCATGTCCTGTTTGAAGGAGTGCACCGAAGCATTTTTACTTGTCGTTGTTTGCACGGACATTGTGGGTTTCTCATGAATGTTGGCGGGCAAGGGCGTAGCGACGACCTCGTCTTGGCAGAGCGAATCGAATGGCCTTGCATCGTTGTTGTTGTTCTACTTCATGAAGGGGCACCCGCCCTCCCGAGCGAGTGCCGCGCGACAGCTCAGGCGGGCAGCTCGATCGTGCTGCACGCCACATCACCGTGCAGTTCCTTGGCCTCGGCCAGCTCCTGGCGGACGGCCGTGCAGGCTTGCGCCAGGTCGGCCAGCAGGTCGTCGGTTTCTTCGATGCCGACCGAAATGCGCACCAGGCCTTCGCAGATGCCCAGCGCCAGGCGCTCCTCCAGCGTGTTCTCCACGTGGCTGGTGGTGCGCGCCGGGCCATAGATCGTCTCCACCGCCCCCAGGTTGCCCGCCCGGTGGGCGTACTTAAGACGCGGCAGCAAGCGCGCCACCGTCGGCATGCCGCCCTTGAGCACGAAGCTCACGATGGCGCCGAAGCCGCGCATCTGCGCCTTGGCAATGGCATGGCCCGGATGCTCGGGCAAGCCTGGGTAGTTCACCGCCTCCACCAGCGGCTCGTGGCTCAGGTACTGGGCCAGGGCCAGGGCGCTGGCCTGTTGCTGGCGCATGCGCAGGGCCAAGGTCTTGATGCCCCGGATGATCAGGTAGGCCGAGAACGGGTCCAGGGCCGCGCCGTTGATCTCCCGGTAGTGACGCACCTGGGCCATCAACGCCTCGGCGCCGCACACCACCCCGCCCAGCACATCACCGTGGCCGGACAGGAACTTGGTGGCGCTGTGCACCACCACGTCCACGCCCAGGGCCAGAGGGTTCTGGTTGAGCGGCGTGGCAAAAGTGTTGTCCGCCACCACGATGGCCCCCACCCGCCGCGCGGCGGCGCTCAGGCGGCGGATGTCCAGCACCTTCAGCGTGGGGTTGGTGGGGGTTTCGAGGTACAGCACGTCGCAGCCGGCTTCGATCTCACGCTCCAGCGCCTCGGTATCGAGCGTGTCGCACAGGCACACCTGCACGCCCATGCGCGGCAGGAACTCTTCGAAGATCTTGTTGGTGCCACCGTAGCTGTCGCGGGTCGACACCACGCGCTTGCCGGTGCAGAGGAAGGTGTGCAGCACCGCGCTGATCGCCGCCATGCCGCTGCTGAATGCCACTGCCGATTCGGCCTGCTCCAACTGGGCCACTTTCGCTTCCAGCGTGGCGACCGTGGGGTTGCTCATGCGGCTGTAGATATAGCCCGGGAGTTTGCCCAGGGCCACGTCGTACCAGGCGTCGATGTCGTTGTAGCCGTAGGCGGCGCTGACCACGATCGGCGTCTGGGTGGCGTTGTAGGGGTGCTGCACTTGCTCGCCGCTCCACACCACCTGTGTGCCGATACCGGCCACGCTGCTGTGCTCGAGGTTTTCGTTCTTGTTCATATCCGCTTCCCGCAGGCTGAGAGTCTTGCACCGATTCAAGATCGGGCCTTGGGGGGACTATAGGGATATGGCCAAAAGCTGAAAAACGATGGAATCCGGGGGTGAGGGGCGTTTTTTTTAATGGCTGTGTTGAGCGGTTTTACAGCACGAAAGCCCTGGAGCTTTCGTGCTGTAACGGTATTGCGGCCGAGTGCCGATCAGAACACCGACCAGCCGATCCTTGAGCTGAGCAACTCGAGCGCCGCCATCCCAGCGAGCGAATTGCCCGCGGCATTCAACTCCGGTGACCACACGCAAACCGTGAACTGCCCCGGCACGATCGCAACGATCCCGCCGCCTACGCCACTCTTGCCGGGCAAGCCCACGCGGTAGGCGAAGTTTCCGGCTTCGTCATACAACCCGCTGGTGGCCATGATCGAGTTCACCTGCTGGGTCTGGCGCTGGGTCAGAATCTGGTTGCCGCTGTGCTTGCAGAACCCATCGTTGGCCAGGAAACAGAACGCCTTGGCCAAGTCCAGGCAGTTCATTTGCAGCGCGCAGTAGCTGAAATAACTGCGCAGCACCGTCTCGACCTCGTTATGGAAGTTGCCGAATGACTGCATCAGATAAGCCATGGCCGCGTTGCGCGCGCGGAACTGATACTCCGAGTCAGCGACCCGGGTATCGATCGCAATGTGCGGATTGCCCGACAACCGCCGCACGAAATCGCGCATCGACAACGTGGGCGCGGCGAAACGCGACTGGTTGATATCGCAGATCACCAGCGCCCCGGCATTGATGAATGGGTTACGCGGACGCCCGCGCTCAAACTCCAGCTGCACCAAAGAGTTGAACGGCTGGCCCGAAGGCTCATGACCCAGCCGCTCCCAGATCGCCTCACCCGAGTGCTCGATCGCCTGAACCAGGCTGAACACCTTGGAAATACTTTGCACCGAGAACGGCACCCGCGCGTCGCCTGCGCAGTAATAGCTGCCATCGTTGCCATAGACCGCGATGCCCAGCTGGTTCGCGGGCACATCGGCCAGCGCAGGAATGTAATCAGCCACTTTGCCCTTGCCGATCAAGGGACGCACTTCGTCGAGAATTTCGTTCAACAGCGTTTGCATGGAAGGCCCAGTCATCAGTCCCCCAGACGACAGCGAGGGGTGGCATTCTTGACGACAATCGAGTGGGAGAAATCACATGTTCGCGAAGAAATGGATGACGGGGCGTTCAGGCGTGTCCGTACTGTCGTAGTCTTGATGCCCATAACCTATGCTGTGCTCGGTTTGACGATGAACAGAAACTGCACCTTGCCAACTCCGGAAGCCGTGAACCAAGGAATGGGAGATTGAACATGCCAGCTTGCCCTTTGCCCGTTGACGAAGCGCTTCGCCAGCGCGCCCTCGATGACATGAACCTGGTCGATACCCCAGCCGAGCACTACCTCGATACCTTGGTACGGCTCACCCAGGATCTGGCCCACGTGGACACGGTGCTTATCAGCCTCATCGACCAGGACAGGCAGTGGTTCAAAGCCCGAATCGGGCTCGAGGTAAGCGAAACGACACGGAGTATTTCCTTCTGCGGCTACGCCATTCTCGGTGAAGATACCTTGATGGTCCCCGACGCCAGGTACGATGAGCGCTTCGTTGACAATCCGCTGGTGCTCAACGCGCCCCATATCCGCTTCTATGCCGGCCACCCGCTACGCGCTGGCAACGGCAAGGCCATCGGCACCCTGTGCATGTTCGACCCCCGCCCCCGCGTGCTCAGCGACGCCCAAAAAGCGAACTTCAAGGACCTGGCCACCCTCGCAGAAGGCTATTTGCAACTGCGTGCCTTGGCCCAGGCCAACCGCGACCTGCGCCTTGAAATGGATCGAGAGCATCGTAAAGCGCTGCTCGACCCTTTGACCCAACTGTGGAACCGTGGCGCGTTGACCGCGTTTGAAGACCACCAACGGCGTATGGCCGCTGCCAGTGGCTTACGACTGGCAGCGATTTACGCAGACCTCGATCATTTCAAATCCATCAACGACACGTACGGCCATGCAAGCGGAGACAAAGTGCTCTGTGAATGCGCCCGCCGCCTGCGAGCCGCCCTTCGCCCCGACGACCTGCTCGTGCGCCACGGCGGAGAAGAATTCGTCGCTATTTTGCAGGTCAACGACAACGAAGAACTGAAGCGGATTGCCGAGCGCGTTCGTGAACAGATCGGCAGCAACCCGATGCAACTGCCCAGCGTTGAGTTGAAGGTTAGCGTGAGCATCGGCTGCACCCTCTTCGCCCCGGGTGAAAAAATCGATGACGCACTGGAGCGCGCTGACAAAGGGCTCTATGCCGCCAAGCAGAATGGGCGTGACCAGGTTGTGTATGTCAGGCCGCCGGTGTGAGGGCGGCAGGCTGACATTCAACGTAAAAGGCAAACGCTCAACGTTTGGGAGTGGGCTTGTGTCGTGATGGGCTGCTTGGTGCTTGATTTGCGCCGCGGGCACAAAAAAGCGCTTCTGACAGCCACCAGAGGCGCCTAGGCGTGGCCGTCAGGCCAAGCGTGATGGCTTTGAAGTAGTCGAGGACTTCGCCGAACGTGTTGTAGATGGAGCGATGGCTTTCATCGACGACGATGAAGTCGAAGAAGTGCGGCGACAGGTGCTGCGCCTCATCCCGGATGATGTTCAGCATCGTCGGGTACGTGGCAACGTATACACGGCGGTCTGTGGCAATCAGCTTTTCGCCCACATTGGGCCAACGCGGCTCATTGGGCATGTGCTCCTTGAAGGCGGCCAATGCCTGTTCGCGCAAAGCGATGCGATCCACAAGGAATAGCACTTTTTCTGCGTGCCCGGCGCGCATCAAGGCATCGACCATGGCAATGCAGGTGCGCGTCTTGCCGGTGCCGGTGGCCATCACCAGCAGGAAATCGCGCTTCTTCTGCTCGATGCCTTCAAGCACCGAGCGAATGGCGCGGATTTGGTAGTCACGGCCAGCGATCGATGTGTTGATGAATTCCTGCGTCAGCGGCTTGCGATTGCGGCGGATGTAAACAAAGCGTTCCAGATCGTCGCGCGTTGGAAAACCGACCACCTTGCGTGGCGGCGCGTTTTCCAGATCCCAGAAATAGAGCTCGTGGCCATTGGTGTAGAAGCAAAAGGGAAGCTCACCACCCAGCTGCTTCTGGATGTTGTAGCAGTATTGTTTTGCCTGCTCACGCCCAATCGCGGCATCACGGATTGTCTTCTTGGCCTCGATCACCGCCAGCGGCTTGCGGTCTTTGCCAAGCAGGACGTAATCGCTGAATTGATGACCTTCGTAGGGTGTGCGTGGCTCAGAAACGCCTTCGGGCAAGCCCGTGAGGATGTCAAACTCTTCAACAACCTGAGTGGGGTCATTGACGATCCAGCCCGCTCGGGCAAGCTGCTGATCAATCAGCTCAGACCTGGTTTGTGCTTCGGACTTGGTCATGAGAAAAAGCCTTCCCTGTTTTTACGCACGACTGGACGCCTATTGATTGATGCAACTTACCTATCTCTGGCATAGCTTTGCGTCGGCCGGAGCATCTACGCTGTCCTGAATCCTAATCCCACTAACTGGTGAAGCCAATCTCAATTGGCAACCAATTGGCAACCAGAACAGCCAGACTCCGATAAGAAACGAAAATCGGCGCCCATAAAAAAATCCAGCCACCGCTAAGTGGCTGGATTTTTTAGGGTTTTTGGTCGGGACGGAGTGATTCGAACACTCGACCCCTTGCACCCCATAAAGGTAAATTATCTACCAACGTAATCCAAAGAAATCCAAAAATTGCCTTATAACCCCTTTAAAATGGGGCCTCCAACAGGTTCCACTGTCCAATCGATTGCTATACCATCCAATCAAAGCCTACGAGAAACGGTGACCATACGGTGACCAAGCTAGGAATACGATGGCAACGATAACTGACAAGCAAATGGCTGCTAAGCCTGCAAAACCAACCTGGTTGATTGAAGATGCTCCTCGTGGATGCGGTCGCTTCATGGCAAGGCTCAGGCCAAACGGTGAGCGACACTTCTACTTCCGCTATACGAACTCAAGCAGCGAGCGCGTCTTTCTTCCGCTGGGCGTCTATGACCCTGCCGGAATAGACGGCCTGACCCTAAAAGAAGCCAGAGCTAAAGCAGGTGAACTTTCACGCCTCTATCAAGGAGGCGTTCGTGATCTGCGCGAACACTTCCAGGCAGAAGAAGAAGCGAGGACAGCCGCAAGAGAAGCGGAGCAAAAGCGCCTTGCTGCCGAGAAGGCTGCATTTGAGGCGGCTGAAGCCAAGCAAGCGGCAAGAAAAACAGTTCAAGACCTCTTTGACCACTGGGCCAAGGTTGATCTGATAAACCGAAAAGATGGCGGAGATGAGGTACGTCGGATGTTCAAAAAGGACGTCCTCCCCCTGCTTGGGACATTGCCACTTGAAGAAGTCCGCAAAGGCCACATCACCGAAGTAACTGACGCATTGTTGGCCCGAGGCGTGAACCGCATGGCTAAGTTGATTTTCAGCCTGATGCGCCAAATGTTTCGATTTGCCGTAGATCGAGATCTGCTTGAGCATGATCCCACCGCAAGCATCCGGAAAGCCAAGATCGGCGGGAAAGATGTCGAGCGGGACAGAGTACTCAGCGATGAAGAAATATCTTCGCTTGCGAAGCTTTTGCCAGACGCAGGCCTTCTCGTTTCAACTGAGGCCGCTATATGGATTGCCTTATCCACATGCTGCCGAATAGGCGAACTCATGAATGCTCGCTGGGAAAATGTCGATCTAAAAGCAGGGATATGGCTTATTCCTGCTGAAGATAGCAAGAATGGGAAGGCTCACACAGTAACGCTATCCAATTTTTCAAGATATCAATTCGAAAGAATAAAAGCAATTTCAGGTAAATGCCAATGGTGCTATCCAAACACCAAAAAGACAGGACCTGTCTGCTCCAAAACAGTCACCAAGCAACTTGGTGATAGGCAACGGAAACCAGATCAAGCCACAATGAGCAACCGAAGCGCCAACTCTCACGCTCTTCTACTAAAAGGAGGCAAGTGGACACCTCATGACCTGAGACGGACAGGAGCTACGATCATGACAGCTTTAGGCGTTTTGCCGGAGGTAGCCGAGAGATGCCTTAATCACACGGAGGAAAACAAAGTAAAAAGAACTTACCAAAGACATAGCTACTCAAAAGAGATGTCAGAAGCCTGGAACTTACTTGGCGCGCACCTGCAAAAAATAACGGAACAGTAAATAAACACCAAACATCTTAGATGCTACGTTATTTTATCAAAGTCCGCGCAGCCTTATTTTCGATAATAAAATCGAGAATGAATTGACGCAAACCATCTAGATCAAAGGCATCACCAAGCCCCGACTTTGAAATCCCAACCAAAACATCATCCGCTATAATTCGTGAAATTTCATAATTTTGACTCTGTCTGCTTTTGAATTTTCTAACCTCAAGCACACTCAAAATAACAGACTCAACAATTTTAATATCACTTTGTTTTAGACGACCACGCCTAGGTGCACCCCCACCTTTAATGGCGCGAGACCTTATTTCAGGCGAGACCCCAGAATAGATTTGCTCAAGATAATCTATAAACTTCTCAGCACGCAGACACTCAGCAGAATAATCATCATTCATTCCTTCACGCAAACAGCGATATGCACTAGCCATGCTAAAGCGAACAACATGAATAAGATCTTTCTCACGACGAGAGCTTCTACCAGGTCTTTCCGCTCTCGCACACAACTCATTCAGATATAAATCAAAATTATCAATTTCATCTATTTCGCTTTCTGCCACACCAAGCATTGACTGCATAAATTCCGAATACATACCAACGCCATCAAAGTACCTAGGATACCTATCCAGCACGGCACGCGCCCGATGGCAGAGCGCATCAAATCGCCCATAAGACTCTATATGAGATTCATTAATTTCATCTTCAGCCAATCTACGCCTTTGCTCATGAACCCAGTTATTTAAAATACTTAAGGAACTACATTCACCCATGTGAAGATCATCATCATCCAATTTAGCCACTTCATCCCAAGCCTCTCGTATAGAAACCCACTTGAAACCTGCAGCATCTATGTCGCCACCTACATATTTCATCAAAAAATTAACAAGGGTTCCACTCTTAACAAATATCAAGTGGAGCGGTATAAGAATAAATTCAGCATTAATACAGAAATCATCAACCAACCTAGAGCGCACCAACTTTGTCGGCGCGCAACCAGGACTCAGCTCCCATCTCAAGAATAACCCCTCAGAATAGTTAATTTCTTTAGGCAGTAAAACTTCAAAAGAGTCATTAGTAATCAATACACCGTAATGAGCAGCTTTCGGCACAGCAAGCCTCATAAGCCTATCTCCACAATTTCACAATAAGCCTAGCACTCCCCTTCCCCAGGCCGTACAAGACAAACGCCTGAGAGGCACACAGCTTCATCATCCGTGCCACCCAAGTCTATGCCATCACGCCTGCTCGCTTTCTGCATCCCCGAAAGAGGAAGCGCTAAAAGCCAGCGATAGCTGCGATAGCAGTCGCAGCTATCGCTGGCTTTTGATACCTCCCCCGACCGAAAACACAAACGGACTACCACAAACCCTTAGTCATTTCAAGGCCAGTGCTTGCAGGTAAAAAATTACCGCTAAGTACAAGCGGTGTAAGCCCATGGGCACAGGAATAGCATCGCCTCACCAACTCGGAGGCAATCAAATGACCAACACCCGCGAATCAGAGGCGAAGAATTTCGAAGGGGATCCAACCGTTCTATTTCGAGTCGAGCACTTCGCCAATGCACACAAATCACTATCCAAACTACGGAAAAAGGAGACGAACGCACATACAGAAAAAACATCCTCCCCCCAAATCATTCGGCTTAGTCAGCTAACGCAGATGCTATCGATTTCTCGATCCTGCGTTTATGACTGGCTGAATCCAAAGTCACCCAGGCACGACCCATCCTTTCCGAAACAAGTTCGGCTCTCAGGGCGCAAAAGTGGCGGCGCAGTAGGTTGGCGATTGGAATCAGTTATCGCATGGCTAAACAATCGCGAGCAACCAGATATCTAAACATCACCATAGAAACTTTGAATACAAGCCAAAGAGAGAAAATAAAATGAATCAAAACATCACCAATGAAACAATCCTTACTGCACTCAATGAGTTCCCCTTGCTTAAAGATATGCTTATTGAGGTAGCCGAAGCAACACAAGCACCATTGGAGTTGGTGTTAGCCTCAGCGCTTTCAACTATTTCGCTCTTATGCCAACCACTGATTGATGTAGAGCGACCAGGAAAAATGATCGGGCCGGTCTCTCTAATGGTCATCAGCATTGCACAATCCGGAGAAAGAAAGTCAACAGTTGAAAGCATGTTTATGGGTGCCGTCCGGGTATTTATAATAAATGCGATTAAAGCACATGAAAAAGAGTTACTTGTATGGCGAATCAAATCAGAAGCCTGGGAAGCAAGAAAGCGCAAAATCATTAAAGAGATGAGCGATCATCCTGAGACCGACCCAGCGTACAAACATTTTGAAAATGAATTAATTCTCCATCACGAACTGAAACCCGAACGGCCGCGCGCATTCAATCCAATCTATGAAGACGCCACTACCGCAGCTCTTCTCAAGGGAATGCGTCTTGACTGCCCTTGGGCAGCATTGATGTCAAGTGAAGGAATTTCTGCCTTAAAGGGAGTATTTAATGATTTCGGGAAAATTAATGCGCTATGGACAGGTAGCACCATTGATGTAGCAAGGGCAACCGTAGAAGGATGCTCACTAAATGATGCCCGTCTAACCATAGGAATTATGATTCAACCACAAATACTAAAGGAATATCTTGAGGGGAAGGGAGATCGCGCTCGATCTGTAGGCTTACTATCTCGCGCCTTAGTCTTTAACCCAGAGTCGACTCAAGGAAAGCGATTCATTAACAAACGACCAATAAACAAAGAAGTCATTGCGCGCTACCAGTCACGAGCAAACCAACTTCTTGAAAAAAGTATTCAACGACTTCGTAACATCACAGAAGAGAAGGAAATCATCAAGTTCTCTTCAAGCGCCGCCGAATACTGGACAGAATCATATAACAATATCGAATACGAACTACAAAAAGGTGGCAAGTATGAACGATCAAAAGATCACGCATCCAAGCTTAGCGAGAACATCGCCAGAGTTGCTGCTCTCTTGCACTACTTTGAACTTGGCAATGGCATTATTTCATTAGCAGAGCTCAAGTCAGCAGAGAAAATCGTACTTGAGTGCTCAAAAACATTCCGAAACGAGTTCACCTTCATGCCTAACATCATCAGCGATGCAGAAACCCTACACGCCTGGCTACAATCAAACTGCAAACATTCACCACTATTTAACTGGGTCGAAAAAAATACAGTCCTGTACAAAGGCCCAGGGAAATTCCGAACAATTTCGAAGTTAAACCCACTCCTCGACTGCCTTGAGGCCCAAGGAAAAATTACTGTTGACTACACTAAAAAACCTGTACGAATTATACTAAAACTCAACAGCTAGTGAACCAACTTCAAAACCGGCCTTGCGCCGGTTTATTTATTTTTCTTGATTCGAATTTATCACAACAACACATAACCGCATTGACATAACCACCAAAAAGGAACTCCCCACATGTCATTGCAGTGCCCTCGCTGTCACTCCCCCAAAGTCGCTTCCTTCCATCACGCCATGAAAGCCGGCGCGGCCATCGGAGCTGTCGGTGGCCTCGCACGTGGCGTCAGCGCTGCCTTGGCAGGCGGCAAGGCCGGCGCAGCGCTCGGCGTAATCGCCGGTCCTGTCGGTATCACTCTCGGCTCGGTATCCGGCGCCATTCTCGGTGGCCTGGCCGGAAGCGTCGGTGGCTGTGCGATTGGCGCGCAGCTCGGCGAGTCGCTGGACCGCCATGTCCTGGCTCACAACCTCTGTCTGCTCTGCGGTCACCGCTTCAACCTGCCGGCCTAATCCGGCCACCGCTCTCCTCTTCTTAATCCATCACTGACTGCCGGTGCTGCGCCATGCGCAGCGCTTTATGCCGGCCTGTACCCAAAGGAAATTCGTCATGGCTCATCAAATCGAACAAATGGCCTACGTTGGTGCTACTCCGTGGCACGGCCTGGGCAACAACCTGCCGCAGAAACAGCCCATCGAAGTCTGGCAACGCGAAGCCGGCATGGACTGGCAGATACTGGAAAGCCCCGTGCACTTTAAGTCGGACGCCATCGGCCACCTGGGCACCATCCACTCATTCCCCGAACAAAAGGTGCTCTACCGCTCGGACACCAAGGCACCGCTGTCAGTGGTCTCGCAGCGCTATCACACCGTGCAGCCTCGGGAAGTGCTCGAATTTTATCGTGACCTGACCGAGGTCTCCGGCTACGAGCTGGAAACCGCTGGAGTGCTCAAGGGCGGTCGCAAATTCTGGGCGCTGGCACGCACCGGCCAGGGCGCTGCACTCAAGGGTAACGACCAGGTGAATGGCTACCTGCTGTTGGCCACTTCCTGCGACGGCACTCTGGCCACCACGGCAACGCCCACCACCATCAGAGTGGTCTGCAACAACACGCTGACCATCGCCCTTGACGGCACCAGCCGTGCGATCAAGGTACCGCACAGCACCCGCTTCGATGGCGACCTGGTGAAGAAGCAGCTCGGTATCGCCGTCTCGCAATGGGATGACTTTATGTACCGCATGCGCCACTTGGCGGAACGCAAGGTGCAGTGGCATGAGGCACTGGGCTTCTTTATGAACGTGATGTGTGAGACCAGCCCGACCGGTCCGCTTCCTGAACAGCTGCCGAACGAGCGCGCTCTGCGCAAAGTGCAGGAGCTGTACGAAGGCCGTGGCCGTGGCAGCCAGTTGGAATCGGCACGCGGCACGGCTTGGGGCCTGCTCAATGCCGTGACCGAGTTCGTCGATCACGAGCGCCGGGCACGTAGCACCGAGTACCGCCTCGACTCCGCCTGGTTCGGCCAGGGTGCCCAGATCAAGCAACGCGCCTTGGATACAGTCCTGCAATTAGTCGCCTGACCTTTTACCCACCCCATAACGCCCAACCCGCTTCGTTGCAGGTCGGGCGTTTCTATTTCTGCAAGGTGAACGCTATGAAAGCCACTTCATTGAATCGCAGCAACAGCAACTCCCGCCCGGCTCTGCGCCTGGTCAGCACCAAGGAACTGCCACGCGAAGACTGGCTGCAGATCCGCAAGCAAGGCATCGGCAGTTCGGATGCGGCTGCGGCCGTGGGGCTGAACCCCTATAAGTCACAGCTGGAGCTGTGGCTGGAAAAGACCGGGCGCGATGCTGGCATGCCCAAGGCTGATCCTCAGGATGAGGAAAGCCCGATGTACTGGGGCAACGTGCTGGAGCCCATCGTGGCCTGGCACTACAGCAAGCGCACTAAGAACAAGGTACGGCGCATCAACGCCGTGCTGCAGCATCCTGATCCGGAGTTGCCCTGGATGCTGGCCAACATCGACCGCGAGGTGATCGGGGCCGACGATGTGCAGATCCTCGAATGCAAGACAGCCGGCATAAACGGGGCACGCCTCTGGAAAGAAGGCGTGCCTGAGTATGTGCAGCTGCAGGTGATGCACCAGCTCGCAGTCACCGGCAAGCAGGCGGCAGACGTGGCTGTGCTGCTGGGTGGCCAGACTTTGGAGATCCATCGCATCGAGCGGGATGAGCAGATGATCGCTCGGCTGATCGAGCTGGAGCGAAAGTTCTGGCAGTACGTGGAGACCGATACACCGCCACCGGCTGATGGCACTGCTTCCGCTGAGTTGGCGCTGCGCTGCCTCTATCCGGAGGACAACGGCCAGGTCGTCGACTTCAGTAGCCAGGCAGGGCTGGCCGCAGCCTTCATTGAACTGAAGGCTGTTCGTCAGTCGATTGCCGACAAGGAAAAACGCGAGGCTGAGCTAAAGCAGATGCTGCAGCAGGCCATGGGCGATGCTAGCCGGGCGGAGTTCGCCAACGGTTACATCACCTGGCGCAAGGCCAAAGACAGTGTCGGCTTCGACGTCGCGCAACTGCTCAAAGAAAAGCCGCACCTGCAGGCCAAGTACCCACTGCTGAAAACGGGTGCACGGCGCTTCCTGGTCGGCTGAAACCCAACTACTCAATCCATTTCCTCCCCTTGGCCAGTCCATGCAGTTCGCGCTGCGTGGCTGGCCTTTTTTCGTTTGCAGGAGAACCATCATGCTCAAAGGTCTGGCAATCACCCCGCCCGTACTCGGACGGATTTCCATCGGTAAAGTCATCGAGAAGAACGGCAAGCGCCTACCGGAGAAAGATGACCAGTTCACTATCACGTCCCAGGTGCAAGGCAAGGATGGCTGGCTGCTGCACCCGCTCAATGACGAACTGCGTCAGGGCAAGGACGACAAGCTGCGCAGCATTCCGGTACGCCTGCTGTTCAACGAGCCGGAGCTGAATTTCCGAGCCGACTACACGCTGTTCGACCGGCAATCGGGGCGCCCGGTTTGCGTCGGTAATGGCGAGACCTGCAAGCGGGTCACCCAGGATGGCATGCAGTCACTGCCCTGCCCCTCGCCAGACGCTTGCCCACTGGCCAAGGGCGGCGCGTGCAAACCCTTTGGACGACTGAACGTGGTCATTGGCGACGAGGATCCGCTCGGCAGCTTCGTTTTCCGCACCACCGGCTTCAACAGCATCCGCACCCTCGCCGCTCGCCTGCATTACTTCCAGGCCATCTCGGGCAACCGCCTGGCCTGCCTGCCGTTGGAGCTGCGTCTACGCGGGAAGTCGACGCGACAAAGCCATGGCACGCCGATCTTCTACGCCGATCTGACGGTAAGAGGCGGCATGGACATGGCTGAAGCACTGGTGACAGCCAGCGAACTCGATTCGCGGCGGCAAGCTGCCGGCTTCAATCAGGCAGCGTTGGATGAGGCTGCACGACGCGGCTTCGGCAACGGTGCGTTCGAAGACAGCGAGGAAGATGCCAGCGCGATCGTTGAAGAGTTCTACCCCGAGGGTGAAGCCCCTGCTGCAGCAACAATTTCGCAACTCAACCCCACCAAACCCAGCCTGGCTGAAAAGCTTGAGGCACAAACTGCGCGTCAAAACTCACCAACTGATCAAGACCAAGGAGGCCGTCATGCGCCTGCACAAGCTGAAAGCCAGTGACACGACCGGCACCTACCTGGTCGAGTCGCCGGTTACGGAAAGCGACATCTTGCTGATGGCCAAACAACTGGCCAGTCTGCGTCTACGCAAGGGACGTGCCCTGACGTCGCCTAAGGAGGTGTTCAGTCACCTGCAGGCGCTGCTGGCTGATTATGAGCACGAGGTGTTCGCACTGCTCATGCTCGACAGCCGGCACCGGGTGATCGCATTTGAGGAGCTGTTCAGGGGGACTCTCGATGGAGCCAGCGTGTATCCCAGGGAGGTCGTGAAGCTCGCCCTGGAGCACAACGCAGCCGCCCTGATCCTGGTGCATAACCACCCTTCGGGTGACCCTGAGCCCAGCATGGCGGATCGCAACCTCACCACGAAACTGCAGGACGCACTGAATCTGGTCGGAGTCAGAACGCTCGATCACGTTGTGGTAGGCCAGGAGGATTGTGTGTCGTTGGCTGAGCGCGGCTACCTGTAAGGAGGTGCCAATGAAACTGCTGCTACGGACTGTTGCCTCGGCATTCATGTTTGCCGGGATCTTGGCCGGTTGTCTGGCGATATTGCTGCTGGTGATTCTGATGGTGCGCTTTCCACCATTGCTGATTGCCGTGGTGTTGGCGTGCTGGATCTACCGGAAACAGAAAGTAAGAATGAACCCTTGAACAGTGAGCCAGCGTGGGTAGTCGAAAGACTGCCTGCAATGGCTCTCACTTTTTCTTTTGCCTTGGCAGCTAACGCTCACATGAAGCAGCAGGTGGGTCAACACAGGCTTGAGGCGCTTGGTCAAACAGCGATCCTTGCTGGTTCTCCATCGTTACATCCACGCCTCACAAAGCGTCTCGGCCTGCATCAGCACCAGCTGGGCTGCTTCCTCCTGCTGATCCGGTGGGTACTTGTACTTACGCAGGATGCGCTTAACCAAAAGACGTAACTTGGCACGAACGCTGTCGCGGTTGCTCCAGTCCACGGTCACGTTCTGGCGCAGACTTTGGGTAAGCTCATGAGCGATCTTCGCCAGGGTCTCATCACCCAGCTCGCGTACTGATGATTCGTTGTTGGCCAAGGCATCGTAGAAGGCCAGTTCGTCGTCATTGAGCCCCAGCTGATCACCGCGCTTGCTCGCTGCAGCAAATTTCTTGGCCATCTCGATCAGCTCTTCGATGACTTGAGCCGTTTCGATAGAGCGGTTCTGATAGCGCTTGATCACGCTATCGAGCAGTTCGGAGAACTTCTTCTCCTGGGCCAGGTTGCTGGCGAACTTGCTCTTGATCTCGCCTTCCAGCAGCCGTTCCAGCAGCTCCACGGCAAGGTTCTTCTCCGGCAGGTTGCGCACCTCAGCGAGGAATTCGTCATCGAGCAGGCCGATGTTGGGCTTGTCCAGGCCAACCGCCTCGAACACATCCACCACCTCACCGGAAACCACTGCATTGCCGATGATCTGGCGGATCGCAAGCTCTCGTTCTTCATCCGTTTTCTTTTTTGCGCTGATGTCGCGCTTGGTCAGCAACACCTTGATCGCCTGCAGGAAGGCAACTTCCTCACGCACCGCCTTGGCCTCGTCCAGCGTGCAGCACAGGGTGAAGGCCTTGCTCATGGCCAGTGCGTTGTCAGCAAAGCGCTTCTTGCCATCCTCCAGCCCCAGCACATGGTTGGCCGCACCGGCCAGCAGCTTGTGCCCGCCAGTCAAGAAGTCGCTGTAATCGAAGCCATGCAGCAGGCTGCGCAGCACATCGAGTTTTTCCTCCAGCACGGCATAGGCCTCATAGGCATCGACCGTAGGTCGCCCCCGGCCCTTGCTGGCGGTGTACTCCTTGAGCGCTGCCTTCAGCTCGTTGGCGATGCCGATGTAATCCACCACCAGGCCGCCCTGCTTGTCCTTGAACACGCGGTTCACCCGGGCGATGGCCTGCATCAGGTTGTGGCCCTTCATGGGTTTGTCGACATAGAGGGTATGCACGCAGGGCGCATCGAAGCCGGTCAGCCACATGTCCCGTACGATGACCAGCTGCAGCGGGTCTTTCGGGTCTTTGAAGCGCTTTTCCAGGCGCTTCTTCACCTGGCTCGGATAAATGTGTGGACGCAGCAGCGCCTTGTCCGAAGCACTGCCGGTCATGACGATCTTCACCGCGCCCTTCTCCGGGTCCTCGTCATGCCACTCCGGGCGCAGCGCGATGATCGCGTCGTACAGGTGCACGCAAATCTCGCGGCTCATCGCCACCACCATGGCCTTGCCACTTTGCGCCTGGTTACGTTCCTCGAAGTGCGCAACCAGATCAGCCGCCACGCTCTGAATCCGTGGTTCAGCGCCCACCACTTTCTCCAGCGCGGCCCAGCGCGATTTCAGGCGCGACTGCTGATCCTCTTCCTCATCCTCGGCCAGCTCATCGACTTCCTCGTCGATATGCGCCAGCTCCGTATCCTTGAGCGACAACTTGGCCAAGCGTGACTCGTAGTAGATGGCCACGGTGGCGCCATCTTCCTTGGCCTGCTGCATGTCGTAGACGTGGATGTAGTCGCCGAACACCGCACGGGTATCGCGGTCCTCGCTGGACACGGGCGTGCCGGTAAAAGCCACGAAGGTGGCATTGGGCAAGGCATCGCGCAGGTGCTGGGCATAGCCCACCTGATAGCGGGCACTGGCCTCGGCCACCTTAAGGTCCGGCACTTTCAGCGAAGCACTGAAGCCATATTGGGTGCGGTGCGCCTCGTCGGCCACCACCACGATGTTCGAGCGCTCCGAAAGCACCGGGAAAGTGTCTTCATCCTCGCCCGGCATGAACTTCTGGATGGTGGCGAAAACAATGCCGCCACTGGGGCGATTGGCCAGTTTCTCGCGCAAATCACCACGCGTGGTCACCTGCACCGGCTGCTCACGCAGCAAATCCTGAGACAGCGAGAAAACGCCGAACAGCTGGCCGTCCAGGTCATTGCGGTCGGTGATCACCACAATGGTAGGGTTTTCCATCGCCGCTTCCTGCATCACCCGCGCAGCGAAGCAGGTCATGGTGATGCTCTTACCCGATCCCTGGGTATGCCAGACCACCCCGCCCTTGTGCGTGCCGCCTGGGCGCGAGGCGCTGACCACCTGCTGGATGGCCGCTCGCACGGCATGGAACTGGTGATAGCCGGCAATCTTCTTCACCAGCCGGCCGTCATCCTCAAACAACACGAAATAGCGCAGGTAATCCAACAGCATCGCCGGCTGCAGCACACCACGCACCAGCGTCTCCAACTCGTTGAACTCACCCAGCGGATCGACCGTTACACCATCGATGGTGCGCCAGCGGGCAAAGCGCTCGATATCCGCCGACAGCGAGCCCATACGCGCCTCGCTGCCATCGCTGATCACCAGAATCTCGTTGTAGTGGAAAACGTCCGGGATCTGTTCCTTATAGGTTTGGATCTGATCAAACGCTTTCACCAGGTCGGCATTCACATCCGCCGGGTTCTTCAACTCCAGCAGCACCAGCGGCAGGCCGTTTACGAACAGAATGATGTCCGGCCGGCGCGTGTGCTTCGGCCCCTGAATGCTGAACTGATTGATCGCCAACCACTCGTTACCGCGCACATCCGCCCAGTCGATCAGGCGTACGAAGTCACCGCGTGTTTCGCCGTCCTTCTGGTACTGCACCGGCACACCGCTGACCAGTAGGCGATGGAACAGACGATTGGCCGAAAGCTGCACCGGCACACCCAGCTCCAGCACCTGGCGCAGCGCATCTTCGCGCGCAGCCAACGGCACCTGTGGGTTGAGCCGCGCGATGGCCGTGCGCAGGCGCATGGTCAAGAGCACGTCGCGATAGCTCTCGCGCTCGGGGTTATCGCCGTCGTGGGCGATATCCGGGCCATACAGATGCGTGTACCCCACATCACTGAGCCAGCCGAGGGTTTCCTGCTCCAGCTGATCTTCAGTCATTGTTCAATCTCATCCTTGCGCCCTTAACAGTTCCCCAAACTCAGATACCTGAAGCTCAGATGCCCCATGCAGCATATCCCGCGCCAACGCGCGTCGCTTCTGTAGCAGCTCATCCAGCGTCGCCTCAAATGTAGGCATCCCGTCATCACGCACAGTCGGGTAATAGACGTACACGTCCTTCTCCTGACCAATCCGGTAAGCGCGATCAGTTGCCTGATCCTCTTTGGCCGGATTCCAGCAGCGAGTGAAATGGATAACGTGGTTGGCTGCCTGCACGTTCACACCAAATCCAACTGCAACAGTGGAGAGGATTATCACCGAGAAACCAGGCTGCTCTTGAAAACGGTCGATCAGTCGCTGCCGGCTATGCGCACTCTGGCTGCTGGTGCTGGTATCACCATTGATTACAGTGGGTTTGAAGCCGAAGCGTTGCTGAATTGCATGCTGCAATTCACGTTGGATGTCCCGCAACTCGGTGAAAAGGATGACCTTATCGCCGCTGCCCGAACGCGCAATGTTATCCAGCGTGCTTAAGAGCCATTGAAGTTTCGGCGAGTGCTCCCTCAAGCGTGGATCAGGCTGCACGCTGAACGGGTGCGCGCACACCAACTTGAGCCTGTGCAATAGGCCAAGCATGCCGCTCTCCCGCTGCTCCAATTGCTCCTGCATCTGCTGCTTCTGTGTGTACTGGGCCACCTCGGACAAATAGAGATTGCGCTGCAATGTGTGCATCAGCAGCTTGCGGCACCCCTGGTCCTCGATTTTGGCCGGGAGATCCTTCGCCACATCCTGCTTGGTACGCCGTAAAGTCTGAGGTTCGATAAGTCTACGCAGGCGCTCAAGCGCCGCCGTGTCCCGCTCCATGCCGGCCTCGATGGGGCGTTGATACTCCCGTCCGAACTGATTCAGCCCCCCCAGGAAGCCCGGTTGGATAAAGTCGAACAGACACCACAAATCAATCAGCGTGTTCTCCACCGGCGTTCCCGTGCAGGCGATACGGAATCGCGAGGGGATAGCTTTCGCCGCTTGCGTGATCAGCGCCGCCGGGTTCTTGATCTTCTGCGCCTCGTCGCAGATCACGATAGCCCACTGCTGCCGTGCCAAGGAGAGTTCCTGATCACGCAAGGTTTCATAGGTGGTAAGCACGATACGAGCATCGCCCATCCAACCCGGCCGAAGAAGATTTTTTATCCCCTTGGCCTGCAGATCCCCGGGAATCTCGTCCTTCTTGAACTTCACAGCGCTGAGCGCGCCGCCATAAAGCTTCAGTACCGGCAATGCATCCGCATAGAAGAAGCGCTGCAGCTCACGCTCCCAGTTATCCAACAGGGAAACGGGGGCAACAATCAGGACCGGTTTACCCTGAGGATTCTGCTCCAAATACCAAACAACGAAGGTCAGCAGTTGAATGGTCTTACCCAAGCCCATGTCATCGGCAAGCAAGCAACCCGCGACATGATCGGGTGATAAGCCAAACAGGTGCTGCATCCACGCCACACCTTTCATTTGATGATCGCGCAGTTGAACTTCGGGGCGAAGCAGTTCTGGAATATCCGCGTTGGCATGCCGCCCCGCCAGCAGAGCCGCCTCACGGCGCTGGGCATAGGTCGCTTCCTCAATGTTGTGCTCGATATGCAGCACCGCACGACCAGCTACGGGCTCAGTCACAACAGGTGGTTTTGGCTCGACCGGATTAAGCTTCTTCGACCAGGCTTCATAAAGCTGCTCCGCGACCTGGAAAGGTAGGGGGGTTTCAGTACCCGGTAGACATACCTGTTCATCACCCGCCATACGCGCCTGGTCGATGCGGTGCTCAAACTCTTCAAAATCTTCGCGGCTGGCAGGATCCCACTGGCTGAGCAGTTCGCTATCCACCCCAAGCTCTTTCACATCCGTCGGCAACCAGTTTTCCGTTGCCTCTTTCACCAAAAATGGGGATGTAATGCGCTCCGCCTCACCAATGCCGACGACGCGATCACCATACGAGGCCAAATCCAGCACCGCCTCGAATGTCTGTCCGGCCTCCTGGCGCTGCCAGTGGCGCAAAAGCTCATTGACCCCTGCCAATTGCGCGAGATCGAAGTCACTCAGCTCCAGCTCATAGCCCTGCCAGAATCCCGCGGGCATACCAGCTGCCAACTTCACCTGCAGCTCATTCACGAATGGTGCGAACTCATGGGCAAAATCGAAGCGCAGCTCAATTTCGGGTAGCGGCTTGGACGAGATAGGCTCAAGGAACAGACTAATCGACTGAATATGTTTGCCGTCTTCGCCTAGACAAGGTTCCAGGCGAAAACGATGGAAGTAGATGCCCGCGTCAGCCAGCTGCTCCTCATACTCGTCCGCATCAACAACCTTCTCGGCCGCATCCCCGATCACGCTGTAGGGGTTGCGCACCAGTGACAGCGCTTCATCACCGGCTACCCGCCGCCCCGGTAACGCGCGAACAGATTCAAGCACCGCCTTTACATCCGGCTCAATCAGCACGTGCGTCACCGTTCCATCGGCACCCGGCACCCTGTACTTATCCTGCACCTGCTTGTAACCATCGAAACTGGCCAACCAATTGTCAGGCTGCCCATCAAACGCGACATCCAACTCGATAATCGGCGTACCGGCGACAACTGCCTTACGCGGCTTCAGCTTCAAGTGCTCAGGCTTGACCACCACAGTTTTGTCGAGGAACCCGTCCAATCCCGCACCAGCGCGCTTGGCCAACTTACGGATATTGGCCCAGCCGATCTGGTTGGCGACTTCTCCCGGAGCCTGCTGCTGAGTGGCATGCAAATCTCGAATGGCCTTTAACAGCTCCCAGACCGCTCGCGGAAGCAGCTCAGTGGTGCTGGCGTAGCGCACCACGGCGCCAGAACGCTCGAAAGTAATCGGGTTACCCGTCCGCGGGTTACGCCAGGACTGGATAAACACCTTGAAATCCGGATCCGATAAGCCACCGGTACTGGCCAACTGTGGCTGTAGGTCGGAAATCGCGGGCAAGCCAAGTAAGGGAAGGCTACTAGCGTGCTCCGAATCATCCAAAAGCTGGTAGATCGACTCCCAAGGCAACAACCAGCGATCACTCAGCTGGCTGGCATAGTCCTCTTCAAAGAGCTGGTCCAGGTAGGCAGCGACGGGCCAGCTTGCATCGTCGCCGGCCAGACTCAAGGCATAACAAAGACCTTGCTCTTCGATCTGGTAAGCACCAGGCGCTGCCCCCTTGGCGGGCTGAGAACGATCCTTCCCGGGAAAAAATCGGCCGAGCATCAAAGCCTCCAGAACATGAGTGCATTGTTTTTCACAGCCTTGAAGCCGAGGCGCAGCAGCGCTGTTTTGGCAGCCGCATCATCCCTGGCAAGCAAAACCTGGTAGACCCCGCTAGTCGAGCGGTGGTCGAACGTCTTATAGGGCACACTGCCCAACATCGACTTAACCTGCACGTCCAGCGAATCACCCGCAACAGATGCAGACGCAGCACTTGGGGCGGCGGGCTTGTCTTCGGAAACGCGGGGGTGCGTATATGAAGCGGGACACTGCGCGACAATTCCCAACGCTCGGAGCTCGTCATCAAACTTATCCAGCCACCCTTCGACCACATTGGGTCGCCGCGGGGCTGGAGAGTGGGACATACGCTTCAGCGCCCGTCCTTGCTGCTTCAGCTCAGTTGCCAGCCCCAGCACCTGTTTGTCCGGATTGAATGGAGCGGCATCGGCACGATAGACGTAGCACGCATTGCCGGTACCGGAGAACTCGACAAAAAAGTAGTTGCCGATCTGCATCACCACCGCGTTGTTGTGGCTCGGCCCGCCGGTAAGCTGACTCAAGCGCCCTTTGTTTTTCTCGCGGAAGGCCACGAAATCACTACCCCGGTCATGCCACGCATCACCACCCATCACAATCCGCGTATAACTCATCTGATTGGCAAAGCGCAGCCAGTAGAACAAACGCGACTGATCGACCTCCGCCTCGCCCTTGAGCAAGGTGAAGAAGTGCTCCAGATCTTCCTTGGCGAACCAGGCCACCACCATGGCGCAGACAGGCTGCTCCACATATTGCAACCAGGCATTCTGCTTGGAACGCATCTGCGGGCTACCCCAGTGCTCCAACGCAGCTTGCTTGAGTAGCGAGGACGACTGCTCGCGATATCGCGAACGGTGATAACGAGTCAGGCAGGCACTCAGCACCTGATTGAGATAGCGCGTATTCAGCTGCCCCAGAGCTACCAACTCCGGCAGGCGCTTTAGGAAGGTTTCGTCATCCAGCAGGAAAATGCGCGAAAGCAGAACCGCAAAAATCCGCTGCCACAACCAACTGCTATCCGGCACCTGGGCAATGGCCTGCAGAGAGGAAAGGTCACGCGCCCTGCCCTCGAATATCTCCCCCGCCAGACGAGTTCCAGCCTGAGCGCCGAACAGTTCGCGATGCTCAGCTACAATGCGCATCCACTCTTTCTCGCGACCAATACGCTGCCTGACAGCATCAAAGCCGCGATCAATATCGTCACGCAGCACCCGCCAGTTCGCGTTGTCATCGGGTTTGTGCTCATCGTAGGCAAAGTAGCTGAAACACAGCGCCAGCCAGTCGCGGCGGCTAAGTGACCGCTGCTCGATACGGCCAGCCACTTCCCGATGAACACGGTCAAACAGCTGATCGTCCTCCAACACCGGAACACTGACCTCATCGTCATCGGCCAACCCGGCAAAAACCAGGCGCCACTCCGATGAAGTTAGCGCCTGCTCGCGCTTGAACTTGCCAAGTGCCAGCAAGCGTTTCTCACGGGGCGGTGCCAGGGCTTTTTCGACCTGATCAAAGCGCCGAGAAAGCTCTGTGCTGGCGCGCTTCAGCGCCACCAAGCCACTGAGCCCAACATCGCCGCTGCGCTCATTCTGGCGCTGCAAGCCGGAAGCGATGGCCGCCGACAGAGACGACAGAGCCCGGCTCATCTAGCGCATCTCCAACTGGCATTTTTCGTTTGCCGCGTAGGCAAACTCAAGCGCCGGCTCCTGGCCTTCATGCTCCTGGTCCTTGAGCCCGAAGAACTGCATGCGAAGCTCCACCCGCCGACTCTCCTCCTTGCTTTCCTTGGCATTGTTGAACGACACACCGCCAGCCAGGAACATGGAGCGAATCTGCTGTTGACGCTCAGCTGAAAGCCCTTTCTGCACCGGGCTGCGGCTATCGAGCAGACTGCACATCACCCACTCCGAGCGCTGCAGGGAGAGGTGCAGGTTGTACAGGTAAGAGCCGTCCGTATCGGTGAAGCCCTCGATCACCACCTGCTTGAGCCACTTGCGCCCCTCTTCGCTGTCAGCAGCATCCAAGATCAACGGCACAACATCCTGCAGGGCCTGTTGCCCCTGGCTGTTGAGGAAGTATTGATTGTGGCCAAAGCGCCCAGCCTCACCGAAGCTAATGCGGTTATCCCGGCAGTCCACCACGATGGTGGAGTTAAGATCTCCGGCCCTCAGTTTTAGGTCCTGGCAGAGCTTAGCGATGTCCTTGCCACGCTGTTTCTCACCTTGTTCAGCCTGCTGAATGCGCTGCGTCACCGAGCTCAGCGAGGCCACCATCACCACCAGGAACAAGATCATCATCGCCGTCATCAGGTCGGCGAATGATATCCAGAAAGGCTTCTCGCCTTCGTCACGCGCCCGCGCGGGAGCGGCTGATTTGCCGAACATGCTCTACCCCCCCTCAGCGGCGCTGAACGCTCTCCATGATGTCACTGAAGTCTTCCAGGCTTTCCTTGACCCCTTCGACACCACCGGCCAGGCTGGTCATCGCCTTGTGCAGCTCGGCATCCAGGCTACCCAGCGTCTGCCGCAGGCTACGATCTACCCCCTCGCTAAACTCGTTGAAGCCCTTGCCCAGCACGGCGCTGATCTGCTCCAGGTAGTCGTTCACTTCACGGTTAAGCGCCTGCAGCCGCTCGCCTTGCTGCTTCAGATCCTGCAGGTACTGACTGCGCCCAGCGGACTCACTCTGAGTAGTGGCGACCACACCTTGAATGACCGCAAGCGTCTGACTCAGTGCTTCACGGTTATTGCGATAGTCAGCCACAACACTGGTCAGCTCGCGGGAAGCGCCAACCAGATCGCCGCTAGTGCCCTGCAGGGCACCCAGCACGCCCGCAGTCGCCTCGCCGGCTTTACTCACGCTCTGCCCGGCGCTGTCGAAGCGCTCGGCTGCCAGGCGCATCTTCTCGGCACCTTGTTGCATGCTCTGCAGGTGCTGCTCGGTTTGCGCTCCCAGCAGTTTGAGGCTTTCCTGCATCGCGCCTTGCTGATCGGCGACGGCATCCAGCAGGGTTTTCACCTGTTCTTCCAGCCCGCCAACCATCTCGCGCGTACCACGGTGCAGTTCGACCTGGGCGACCTTACTGGCCTGATCCATCTGCGTGCGGTTGTGCTCTAGCTGCTTGAACAAGCCACCCAACCGCTCGCCCAACACTTCCACCGAGCCGGCGATCTTGGCCATGGTCTCCTGCTGGCCCTGGCCCATGCTCTGCTGCATGGATTCGACAAAGGCCTGCAGATTCGCCGCCATGGCCTGCTGACGCGCTTCGCTGTCGGCGAACAGCTTCTCCAGCTGCTTGGCCATCCGCTCGCCAGCACCCTCGCCTTCGCTGCCGATACGCGCGATGGAGGTCTGCAGGTTGGCCAGCATCTCGTTCATCCCGGCTTGCATGCTGTTTTGCCCGGCCTGCATATCGGCCAGCAGCTGCGCGATTATCTTGGCGCTGTTCTGAGATGAAGCCTCGCTGGCCGAGCGCATGTCGCCGACCAGTTCATTGAAGCCCTGCTGCATGGACTGCATGGCCGCTACCGACTGCCCCAGCATCTCGTGCAAGCCATTGAACTGCTGACCAAAGGTACTTTCCAGCTTGCTCATAAAGGCTGCTAGCACATCGGTGAGCAGGCTCTGCACCTGGCTGCTCTGGTCGCCGCTGGCGGTATTCACCGCTCCAGCGATGGCCTCCAGGGGAGACTTGAGGCTGTTTTCAAGGGCACCGCCAATCTGCTCGGCCAGCACCTGACCAGAGTCGCGGTAACTTGCCGAAAGGGTATCAGCCAACTTGAGATTCTCACGCACCTGGGTATCCACAAGGTTCTGCAGCATCTCACGCAGGTCGGTGACCAGGCTGTCCTTGAGCTGACGGGTCTGAATCGAACTTTCGTTGCTCGACCTCACCAGCTCCGCCAAGTACTCCTCGCCCACACCACTGTCGAACAGCCCATCGATACTCTCAGTCAGGGTTTCCAGATGCTTGTAGCAGCGGCCTAGGCGCCACTTTTCGGTCAGAGTCACGCCAATAGAAGCGAAGATCGAGAAGAAGGAGCCGAGGAAGGCAAATAGCACGTCTTTGAGCAACTGATCGACGCTGGAGCTGACCTGCTCGGGCGTGCTGGGGTCGAAGTGCTGCAGGCCCAGCATCAAGCCGAAGAAAGTGCCGACAATCCCGATCCCCGTCAGGATGCCCGGCAAGTGCTTGTAAAACTCTGTACCCAGCGGCGTCTCCACCACCGTTTGCGCGGTGAAGAAATGTCCCGCACCCGCCGTGGCACGGGAGCACAACAAGCGCTGCTCACCCTCGCGCACCTCGAACTGGTCATGCAGCGTCTCGGCATACTCCTGCCAGGCATGCCCCAGCGTATGCTCCTGGAACAGCTGCTCCAGCTCGCTACGGCGCTTGGCTGGCTGCAGCTCCTTGATTGCCCGCACCTGCCGCGTGAGCTTCTTCAAGCGGCGGCTCAATGCAAACGACCGCAGGAAGTAACGCAGCAAGTACCAAAGGCACAGCACCGTCACCAGACTAAATACGAACACGGGAGCAATCAGCTGCTCGGGTGTTGCCTTATCCCAAAGGTCCAACCACTTCGAATAGTCCATAGCCCTAGCCTTGCTTGTTTTCCAGCGGCCTCTGCGGGCCTTTTTCTTAATTCAGGTGATTCAAACAGCCATTAACTGACTGCGCTCCGCAACGACCCCACTTTCCTGTCGCACAGGTACTCCAACGGACTCAGCGTCCCGCAAATGGTCGCTATCTAACTCGAAGGGCAACACCCATAACTGCATGCCCTTGCCGTAATCAAACATCGGCAGCGCTTTCTGAAGACCAGACCAATACGGATAAATCAGTACCAGCCTCGGCACCTCGTCGCCTCTTCGGTATTTATGCCCATAGGCAAACAGCTGATAGAAATCGCTCTGACTCAGGTCGTAGTTCTTCTCAGGTTTACCGGCATCGATGCGCTTCCACTTGGTATCAAGAATCCAACGCTGCTCTGGCGTGTCGATCAGCAAGTCCGGTTTCAGGCAGAACATCTTTCCGCTGTCATGCGCGCACAGGTGGTGCTGGCTGGCTTGTGAGGTCAGATTCGCACCGTGCAGCAAGCGTTGCCGCAACCAGCCCTCCACATAGCACTCAAATAGCTTTTCCATTGGGAACAGCAGGCTCATCCCTCGCCACTCGCCACTCACGGCTATCGGCATCTGCTGATTGAGGATCAGCTCGCACCAGGGCTTGATCGCCTGATAATGCGCCATCAGCCGGTCGCGGCTCCAGGCGCGCAGATCCTGGCTCACCTGACGACTGGCGGGCACCTCGGCCAGCATTGAGCGCAGCTCATTGGCCAGGCGCCAGTTGCCGGCATCCTGCGTGCTTTTTGCCACCAGCTCCAACGCCAGCTTGAGCAAGCGGTTTTCCGCACGATCAGGTAAGAACACATCGTGGCGAATCTGGAAGTGATGCTGCCGTCCCGGCGGCTGGCGCATCTGCGCCACCACATTGAGCTGGCCGCGCAGAAATCGCTGCTCTTCCTCGATACGCTGATAGTCGAAGCGCACGCCACGCTTCACCAGCAAATCCAGCTCAGTCAAGAACTGCCCCATTACCCACTCGCTGAGAGGCGCATCGAACAGCTCCAAGCTGGCCACCGAGGCCTCACGGGGCTTGAGCTGCAGAGCCTGCTGGATCAGCTTACGCAGCAACTGGCGACTTTTGAGCAGGCAATCGTCCTGCTCATGGTGCTTGGGCAGAATCTCCAGGCGCGTGCCACAGGGCGTCTCCACCACCCCTACGTAAGAGTCCCACTTCAACGCATGCCGCCCGTCCACCTGCAGCAGCGTGGCGCCGTTACGGCTGAAGCTGGCGCTCAGCTCACATAGCCAGTCGAACGCGCTCTGCGATAGCTGAGCCACATCCAACGTGGGCTCAACCTCGGCCGTAGTCAGGCGAGCGTACTCGCGGATGGTGACGGTTGCTTTCACGCCCTGCCCTGGCTTAGCTGATCGATCAGGTGGCGCCCCAGGCTTCTAGTATTCAGAGGGTTGCCGCTGCTGTTCTGCTGGCTAACGCCAAGCTGTTCAGCCAACTGGCGCAAAATGGGCTTGGCCGGCTGCAGCAAGGTATCCGCACGCCACACCTCAACGGAGCCGCTGGCCAGTTCTCGCAAGGTGAACTCACCCTGCACCGCTTCGCGCGTTACCACCCGCTCAGCAGTCACCCGTGAGGCATCGAGAATGCCGATATAGGCCTCCATTCGCTCGAACGCCTCATCATTAAGCGTCCAGTAGCTAGCCGCCAAGCCTTGCCCCACGTCCCGGCCAAACAGTGCTTCAGCGAAGCTGGTTCGCTCCTGAATGAACTGA
Organism: Pseudomonas sp. PKS; assembly: GCF_051913525.1. Taxonomy (NCBI): domain Bacteria; kingdom Pseudomonadati; phylum Pseudomonadota; class Gammaproteobacteria; order Pseudomonadales; family Pseudomonadaceae; genus Pseudomonas; species Pseudomonas sp. PKS. The sequence goes on from NZ_JBEGDO010000005.1 coordinate 90,109, forward strand.
TCGTTTGGCGCCTTGCGCTGGTCATTCAGAACCCAGGCGATGCGCTGCCAGTCCTCGAAGAAATACTCCTGCAGCAAAGGCAGAATCTGGTTGCGGAAGATCAGCTCCAGCCGAGCCTGGGAGCCATCCTTTTTCAACGGCATAAAGTAGGCATGGCCCAAGCAGTGATCCCGATCCAGCAGCACCTCGATGCGCTGGTTCATCACCCGCAGCAGCTGACCAATGTTCAGCCCGACCACCTCAACATCATCCAGCAGCTCAGGCCGCGGCGGCATCTCGCGGAACACGAAGCGCCGGCGCAGAGCAATATCCAAACCGGCCAACGAACGGTCGGCAGTGTTCATGGTGCCGATCAGGTAAACATTCTTCGGCACGCTGAACGGCTTCTTTGAATAGGGCAACTTCACGCTCAGCGCCTCATCGGCACCCTCGCGCTTGGACTCCTCGATCAGCGTGATCAACTCACCGAAGATGCGGGAAACATTGCCCCGGTTAATCTCATCGATAATCAGCACATAGGGCTCACTGTCTGCGCCCGCCACCGTCACCGACTCAACCGGTTTCACGCCCTGCTGCTGCAGGTATGACAGCAGATCAGCCCAGGTGAAGCGGCTCATCGCATACACGGTTTTCAGCGTGAATTGGCGCTCGTCATTGAGCGGCAGAATGGACAGATTGATATCCCGATACAGCCAGCGCACCGAGCGCACATGCTGATAGTCACCGAGCACTCCGGCCGGCACCTGCGCCTCATAACGGTAGTCGCCGGTCACCACGCCAATCGAGCCGATCTGCTCGGCCGAGTGGATGCACAGCAGAATGTCACCCACCACCATCTGCTCGGCGAAGTAACTGAGCGTGCCTTTATCGCCACCGCCGAGCGACTGGTAGTACGCATTCTGCTCATAGTCTCCACGCAGATCGCCTGTTTTACCCCAGCCAATACGCGCCTCACCGTTGGCCAGGCAATAGTTCTTGGTTGGCGATGCACCAGTGCCGGCAATGGAAATCTTCCAGATGGCAGGATTGGCCCGCACCCCCAGCTCAGATGCTGGGCGCGTGCGGGCATCATCACAAAGGCGCTTGAACACACCCGACTCAACGGAATACCTGACCTGCCCGGTTTCTGTGTCGGAGTCCGCCCGCAGCCCTTCGACAAAGTCCTCGTAGCTGAAGGTCTGGTGGAAGGTCACAAAGCGCACCCGCTCGGCGGTCACGAAACGGTCGAACTCCGCCTTCAGACGCTTGCGCGTCTCCGGGTCATTGCCACTGCTCTGCGCCAGGAACTCGGGCGCCAGAATGGCCAGCGCCTGGTCGATGGTGTGGTAGGTTTTGCCGGTGCCCGGTGGGCCGAACAGAATCTGGTTCAGGGCAGTGGCGCTCTTTTTCATACTGGAAGACCTCTGCTCGCACTGCTTGTTTTGGCCCTTTAGCGCTTCCCGCTCCAACTCAGCGGCAAACTCCAGCACGTCCTTTTCACCCCGTCTGGCCATCAGTTGCTGCTGTAACTCACGGACACCACCAGTAGCGCCCGCGCCCAAAATGCGCTTCAACTGCTTCTGATTGAAGAACGGCAAGACCAAGGGCTGTGAACGATTCTGGTAAAGGAAGGCCACCTTCCAAACCAATGACCCCGGCGCGTTTTTGAGCCCACTCATCAGGCCAAGATCCCCCTGCTGCACGGCATCTATAGCCGTCAGCAGTTCGGCCTTGAGGTTATCCAAGGCTTGTTGCGCACTGTCGCCGAGGATCCTGTACCAGAGGTATTGGCCATCGCTCTGCATATCAGAGCCTGGGTCGTTCCTGGGATTGGCCCCGCGCAAACGCACCCCGGCACTCATCAAGCCCTCTTTGAAATCCCCGAGCTTGTTCGTATGGTCGCGCATCCAGCTGTAGAAGGTGTCGTCACCCTCGCTGCCGTAATACTGCTCCAGCGTCAACTCGCGCAGCTTTGACACCGGCCAGCGCGCCAGAAACTTATCCCATTGCTGGCGCCCTTCCTGCGGATCAATGCTCGGCTCTGATGTGCGATAGCGGTTATAGGCCAGCCATTGCTTGAGGCCGCTCTGCACATTGCCGCTGTTGCTGGCTCCAATGGCAGCATGCTCGCCCTTGGGGCCATACAGCAGATAGAGGCGCTCCAGTTCGTCGAGATCGTCGATGGCAAACACATCGCGACCACAATGATTGGAAACGGTATTCACCCCAGTGAGGTAGTTGCTGGCGGTATTTTTGGACTTGCCCGAGGCAACCATCCAGTCCTTGAACAATTGACCGACGTTCTCGCTCACAGGGCTTTCTCCAGCAGGGTTTCTGCTTCCGGCAGGCGCAGCTGGCCGGAGATCAGGCGGGGTAAGAGGGTGTCGCGGAGTTGGGTGAGGGTTTGGGCTTGGCGTTCGTTTTCGATTAAGCGCTCAAACAGCGGCTCGGCGATATTTGCAAACGCGTCCAGCACGTCAGCTGTTGGCACCAACGCAGGGATTGGACGGAAAGCCTTTTTGCTGATTTCCATAAAGGTCGAACCATTGGCGCGACCTTTTATTCCTTCCATGTTTTGACGACACCAGAACAGCATATACACAGGTGAAAGTTCACCGCCTGGAGGAATGGCGATATAGCCCTGATTAACTGCAACCGGCATCTGGGCGATGGCTAGATAGCCAATTGGAGCACGGGAAGACAGCAACAAAGTACCCGCAGGTAACAATCCCGAGCTGACCTTGGCTAACCCTAAAGACGAAAGCTGGCGTTCTGTCCGAAGCAATACAGGGGATTGCAGGCCTGACAGGTCTTTAGGTGTTGTCCAGCAATGCTCGGCTGGCTCCCAGTAGCTTGGTTCTTTGGTATCAGGCGTCCCCCCGCCCAAACAATCCACAGCATCGCCAACTGGCTTAACCTTCCACCCCTTCGGCACCAAGCCCAGTTCGGACTCTTCGAAACTATCGGGGAACAGGGCGGCGGTGGTGGCGTCCATGGCCGCTTTCGGCATCCTGCCTTCAGCGGCACTCATACTTCCCTGTATAGCGCCTTCCGGCTGGCCTTGCGCTTCGGCTCCTGCCTCCGCTCCAGGCCTGGGCAAGTCGGATGCCTGCGGCATCCTTGGTTGCCCGCTGCGCTCGCCATCCTGGCGTGCTCGCCCTTCGGCCTTGGCGCGCACGGGGTCGAAATCGACGAACCAGGATTTGAACAGCGCCTGGGCGATGGCTTCCAGGGTGGCGTTGGTTTCGCGCAGCAGGGTGATGCGGTCGTCGAATGACTTTAAAATCTCAGAAATGCGTACTTGAACTTCTCTGGGAGGAAAAGAAATCTCCAGCCGCCCAATCATCTCGTTATTCAGACTGGCTCTAGTCGACATTGTCGACATTGCCGAGACTGCCTGCCTAAATACAGGGCTGCGGAGGTAATACCCCACATACTCCGGCAACAACTCACTGCTTGGCTTGGGACGGAGACGCTTACAAAACCCGTTGAAGGTTGCGTCTTTATAGCTTCGCAGAGCTACGCAACTCATTCCGAGTTCATGCATCGTTTCGCTTGTCCGGGTCAGGAAAACATCCCCCCTCAAGATGGAGCAGCCCTCTCTCTCTTTTTCTGTGGCTTGAACAAAATCACCCAAGTGCTCAGGTGTGAAGTAATTGTAAAAAACATCCTTGAACGTCAGAAACGGATAGCCCGAGCCAAAATCCTTTGCTGGTTTAGATAACCCGGATCGAACCTCATAATGGTCGAGCAAACTTGCAGTTCGCCACTCAGAGCTCATACCCCAGCCCCCCCAGCTTCTGCCGGATCAACTGATCGAGTTCCGCGCCCTTCTGCATCTGCTCGCCAAGCTGTTGGGTCAGCCGCTGCATCTTCTCGGCAAAGGCTTCATCGTCGTCCTCTACTTCCTCGGCACCCACATAGCGACCCGGCGTCAGCACATGGCCATGCTCGGCGATCTCATTGAGGGTTACGCTGCGGCAGTAGCCGGGGATATCGGCGTACTCGGCTTTGGCATCCTGCGTCGCCCTACCTCCTGCATCCCTGCAGTCGTCGCCAACCAGCCCGCCTTCGGTTAGCGGCTCGCCACGCCAAGCCGCTACGGTTTGCGCGATGCGCTCGATATCGGCGTCGGTCAGCTCGATCTGCACACGGCTAACGCTGGTGCCCAGCTTGCGCGCATCGATAAACAGCACCTGGCCGCTGCGATCACAGCCGGCGGTGCTCAGGGCATGGCGCTTGTCCTTGGCGAGGAACCACAGGCAGGCGGGAATCTGCGTGTTGAAGAACAGCTGGCCGGGCAAGGCGACCATCACTTCCACCACATCGGCCTCGACCATGGCCTTGCGGATATCGCCTTCGCTGTTCTGGCTGGAACTCATCGAGCCGTTGGCCAGCACGATACCGGCTCGGCCATTAGGCTTGAGGTGGTAGAGCATATGTTGCAGCCAGGCGTAGTTGGCGTTGCCTTGCGGCGGAGTGCCATACACCCAGCGCGGGTCGCCTTCCAGGCTGCCGTGCCACCAATCGCTGATATTGAACGGCGGGTTGGCGAGTACGAAGTCGGCGCGCAGATCACTGTGCTGGTTGCGGACAAAGGTATCCGCCGGCTCTTTGCCCAGGTTGAAGTCAATGCCGCGAATGGCCAGGTTCATCGCCGCCAGGCGCCAGGTGGTGGGGTTAGCTTCCTGGCCGTAGATGGACACATCGCCCAGCTTGCCGCCATGGGCCTCGATGAACTTCTCCGACTGCACAAACATGCCGCCCGAACCGCAGCAGGGGTCGTAGACCTTGCCATGGTGCGGGTTGAGCACCGCCACCAGGGTTTTCACGATGCTGGCCGGCGTATAGAACTGCCCGCCCCTGCGCCCTTCGGCGCTGGCGAACTGGCCGAGGAAATATTCGTAAACCTGGCCGAGCAGATCGCGCGCCTTGCCGATGTCCTCGCCAAAACCGATGGTGGAGATCAGGTCCACCAGCTCACCCAGCTTGCCATCCGGCAACTGGACGCGAGCAAATCGCTTGTCGAGGATGTTCTTCAGCTTGGAATTTTCCGCCTCGATGGCGGCCAGGGCCTCGTCGATGCGCTTGCCGATATCCACCTGCTTGGCGGCGGCACGGATCGACTCCCAGCGCGCCACTTCCGGCACCCAGAACACGTTGACCTCGCGGTAGTAGTCGCGGTCTTCCAGCTCGGCGTTCAGTGCTTCGGGGTCACTGCCGTCAAGGGCGTGAGCGCCTAGGTAGTAGTCGTCGTTCTCGTCGGTGAGCCTTCGCTCCAGCTCGGCGCGGCGGCCGGCGAAGCTGTCGGAGATGTACTTGAGGAAGATCAGCCCGAGCACGATGTGTTTGTACTCGGCGGCGTCCATATTGGCGCGCAGTTTGTCGGCGGTGGCCCAGAGGGTTTTCTTCATGTCCTCGATGCCGGTGGCGGGCTGTACCTTGGCCGCCCGGCCCTTGCTGACGGCAGCTGAGGGCTGGACAACATATTCGCCCGGCTCCTCCTCACGCACAGCCGGATCTAAACGCTCGCGCGCCTTGCTTAGCACTTGCTCAGCCAGGCTGCTGGCAACCGGTTGCGCCCGCAGCACCGAACCACCGCGACCACGGCCTTTTTGCAGCACGCCCTGTTCGATCAGCCCATCCCGCGCCGCCCAGAAGGCCTCTTCACTCAGCTGCGGGACCTGGCTTTTCAGGCGCTCCAATAGCGACTGATTGCCAATGCTCGATCCATCGGCAGGTACGGCGGCCAGCAGGGCCTGCTGCAATTCATTCATTCACAACTCTCCACAGCCGCCCGCCGCAGCGCGGGCCAGCCCAATTCAGACACGGGTGGCAACGAAACAACGGAAACCGGAGGGAAGCTGAGCGCCACACGGCGAATGCCGATGCGCATATGCAGAGCCATCCCTGGGATACCGCGACCTGCCATTTGCGATGGCTGTCACCTTATCCACTGACCGGGCCGGGGTAAAGCCGGAGCCCCGGCTTTTTGCCGGATCGGTCAGTTCGTGCCAACGCTCAGTGTCGCGTCAGGCTGATGCGCTCTCGGCGAGCCACTACGCAGCCTTCTTCCAAGCGGTTATGCACGCCTGGAATGCTCAGCCGATGCCCGGTGGGCATATAGCCGGCCGCATCTTCAAAGGGGTGAAGATTGACCGACTCCATCAACTGCTCAATGCCCTCGTACCAAGACAGGGCCACTAGCCCGGCGCCCTCGACTGCACCAGGGGAGCACTCGCGCAAACACTCCAGCACACCCATGCTGGCAATCACGCTTTCCTGACGAGTCATGTAGCACGGCGCAAGCAACTCCAGCCCCTCCCCATCGACCGTCAATTCAGCACAGACAGCCATGATCAGCGACTCACTCATCCCACACTCCATCGTTATCCAGGTCCCTATCAATGCCGTCAGCTGACTCGTCCCAGAGCCCGTCGTTGTCGAGGTCACGATCAATCCCGCCGGCGTCATGGTCCCAACTGCCATCATTGTCGACATCCCGATCAATCCCGCCGGCGCCATGATCCCAAGTGCCGTCGTTGTCCAGATCACGATCGATGCCACCCTTGTCGTAATCCCACGTGCCGTCGTTATCGACATCCCGGTCGATGCCGCCGCGGTTGTAATCCCAGAGTCCGTCGTTATCCAGGTCTCGGTCCTGAGCCTGGGCACTGACCAGCAAGAACACCGCCAATCCAGCGGCCAGCCATTGCAGGGCATCACTTTGCGTTCTGCGACTCATGCTTGCTCCCTATCAGAACCCGGGATAGCGCGCCCAGATGCGTTCATCCTCAGCCACATTTGAGCTGTAATCCCCGCAATAGGTACGCGGTACCCACTCGATGTCATGCGCCAGTTGCTCGATCACCTCGCGCAACTCCAACGACTCCAGCCAGCGCTCAGGAATGGCATCAGGCCCCAACTGGATACCCAGCAGGTTGCCGGCAATCAGACCCGTGCTGTCGCTGTCGCCGGTGTGATTGACCGCCCAGCAGATACCCTCCTCCAGGCTGCTAGCCATCAAGGCACACCACAGACCAATGCCGAGTGCTTCTTCGGCCACCCAACCGCCACCCATCACGGCAATCCCTTCGGGCGTAGGCGCGATACCGGCCTCACTCTGGCGCAGGGCGTACTCGACCATCTCACGGGTTTCCGCCATGCCCGGTTTCTGGCCATGTTCGGCCAGGCTCTGGCGGATGGCGTCTTTCAGGTCGCAACCTTGCTCGAAGATCCGCTGCAGAATGTCGGCAAACAGGCCCGCTGCCAGATAGCCACTGGGATGGGCATGAGTCAGGTGTGCGTTTTCGACCGCAAACTCGAAGGCCTGCGGGAAGAACGCATGCGGTGCTACACGCATCACGCCACCACAGCCCTTGCTGTCATTGCTGGCCTTGTCGCCAAACGCCTGGCTGGCGGCCAGCGCACTCATGCAGGTCATGCCCGGCGCGCGGCTCGACCATAGGTCTTTCACACCGATTAGCCAGCCATCCTGCGTGACCTCAGCCTTTGGTTTGCCGCCCTGGGTGATGTACCAGCGCAGCAGCGCATGATGAATGACCGAAGGCGGATGGCAGATACCACGTGAATTGTGCCGAACCCAGGCCCGCAACAGGCCTTCGGCGGTAAAGAGCATCATCTGGGTATCGTCGGTGACGGCGCCCAGCTTGCCGAATGCAGGGGCAAAATCCCGAATACCCCGCTCACCGAACTTCTGCCGGATGCTCGGCCAATCCATGAACTCCACCGCCGCGCCCAAAGCATCGCCAGCCGCACCGGCCAGCAGGCAACCGAGAATTCGATCCAGTTGATTCATCTTCACGCCCCTCCAATCAGGAACCGCACATCCAACTTATGTACTGGACTAGCTACAGCCCCGGACTAAATGACATCGGCCTGCTTGTCTCCGGCTATCAAGATATGTAGTTTTGAGCGACGTATCTACGGTGTTTGCCTGTACAGGTAAAGTTTTCGAGCAGATGGAGAGGCTATGAAGCGTAAGCAGGAAATCACGTCGGTTCGCTGGGATCTGGCGCTGCGCTACCGTTTGATCGAGACGGTGGCCTGGTGGGAGGGCCGGTTAACCACGGGCCATCTGATGCAGAGCTTCGGCATCAGCCGCCAGCAGGCGTCGAAGGACATCAATTCGTACATTGCCGAGTACGCGCCGAAGAACCTGGAATATGACAAGCATTTGAAGGGGTATGTACCGAGCCGCCACTTCAAGCCGCTGTTCATTGATGACAGTGCCAGTGCCTACCTGCACCTGCTTAACCAAAATCATGACCGCGCGCCACACATTGAAGGCCTGGCCCTGGCCTACGCACACACTGAAGTGCTGCGGGTGCCAGATCGCAGTGTGCAACCCGAGGTGCTCCGCCCTCTGCTGCGTGCCTGCCGCGAAGGGCTGCGTCTGGAGTGTGAGTACGTGTCCTTTAATACCCCGGATGGCGAAACGCGCCTGATCGCGCCGCATACGCTGATCTACACCGGCATGCGCTGGCATGTGCGCGCCTATTGCGAGCGCAATGCCGACTACCGCGACTTTGTGCTGAGTCGCTTTCGCGGCGTTCCCGACCTAATGGATGGCCGCTCTACACACGGGCGGGATGCCGATAGCGGCTGGAACACTCCGGTGCAGGTGATCATCGCACCGGACTCACGCCTCAAGCCCGAGCAGCAAGCCATCATCGAGACCGACTACGGCATGCACCAAGGACAGCTGGTAGTCGAGACGCGGGGCGCGCTGGTGCAGTACGTGCTGCAGCGCTATCAGATTGATCCAACCAAGGTGCATGCCAAAGCGACGGCGCAGCAGATTGTGGTGGTGAACCTGGATGAGTTGCAGGAGTGGTTGTATCACTGAGGCTTGGTTTCAGGTTTCGTGTAACGACTCAGATAGTGGCGATTCAAGACCTTATACCCCTGCCTCACCTTCTGGCTCACCGAGTAGCAGCAAGATTGGCTGGGCACTGTCGTGAATTTTCATATCAAGCCAGCTAGTCGTAAGACCGGGATTGCACCTCTCAACCGCATCAAGCAGCCCGGCATACATACCTAACGTGAGATGCTCGCCACCAAAGAGGTTGGCGTACAGGGTGCGAAATTTCAGCGCCTTTAATGCCGCCTCCGGCACCTCCCAAGGCTCTGCACAGCGAATGAATGCGCACTGCAATTGGCGTGAGCTGGCCTCGCTTAGGACAGCCAGGAAATTTTCCAAGCCATTAGCCAGCAAACCCTCGTCTAGCAGGGACGCCCTGAGAAAGGGCATCACAGTCTCAAACCACGAGTCAGATGACAGCTCTGCGGGAGCACCTTCTGCACGGGTAGACCTGGCAGTACTTCTGTCAGGTATTACCAGCAGCGACGATTCTGATAGACCTGCCACAATCGGCTAACTACTGGCGACTATCGGCCATCAGCGGACGCAGGGAGGACTTTCCGCAACCGGCCGTTCGATGCGGCACCGATGGCCTTCGCGCAGGGGTAGTGAATCCGCCAGGATTGACTTGCGCTGCCCTACCTCTCACTAGTGAGGGGCGGCAGCGCATCAAGCGGTGAGCGCACTCCGGCACCGCCAACTTTCAGCACATGCGTGTAAATCATCGTCGTAGAGACGTCGGAATGGCCGAGCAGATCCTGCACGGTTCGAATGTCGTAACCGCTGCGGAGCAAGGCCGTCGCGAACGAGTGGCGGAGGGTGTGCGGTGTGGCGGGCTTCGTGATGCCTGCTTGTTCTACGGCACGTTTGAAGGCGCGCTGAAAGGTCTGGTCATACATGTGATGGCGACGCACGACACCGCTCCGTGGATCGGTCGAATGCGTGTGCTGCGCAAAAACCCAGAACCACGGCCAGGAATGCCCGGCGCGCGGATACTTCCGCTCAAGGGCGTCGGGAAGCGCAACGCCGCTGCGGCCCTCGGCCTGGTCCTTCAGCCACCATGCCCGTGCACGCGACAGCTGCTCGCGCAGGCTGGGTGCCAAGCTCTCGGGTAACATCAAGGCCCGATCCTTGGAGCCCTTGCCCTCCCGCACGATGATCGTGCCGTGATCGAAATCCAGATCCTTGACCCGCAGTTGCAAACCCTCACTGATCCGCATGCCCGTTCCATACAGAAGCTGGGCGAACAAACGATGCTCGCCTTCCAGAAAACCGAGGATGCGAACCACTTCATCCGGGGTCAGCACCACCGGCAAGCGCCGCGACGGCCGAGGTCTTCCGATCTCCTGAAGCCAGGGCAGATCCGTGCACAGCACCTTGCCGTAGAAGAACAGCAAGGCCGCCAATGCCTGACGATGCGTGGAGACCGAAACCTTGCGCTCGTTCGCCAGCCAGGACAGAAATGCCTCGACTTCGCTGCTGCCCAAGGTTGCCGGGTGACGCACACCGTGGAAACGGATGAAGGCACGAACCCAGTGGACATAAGCCTGTTCGGTTCGTAAGCTGTAATGCAAGTAGCGTATGCGCTCACGCAACTGGTCCAGAACCTTGACCGAACGCAGCGGTGGTAACGGCGCAGTGGCGGTTTTCATGGCTTGTTATGACTGTTTTTTTGTACAGTCTATGCCTCGGGCATCCAAGCAGCAAGCGCGTTACGCCGTGGGTCGATGTTTGATGTTATGGAGCAGCAACGATGTTACGCAGCAGGGCAGTCGCCCTAAAACAAAGTTATGTGCTTTCTCTAAAACAAGCCAGATTCACTGAAACTTTCTTCTGGCTGGCCGCATCGGTCGTTTCGAATTAGCCACCTTTAAAATGCCGTTTTGATGCCTTATTTTGGCTAAAACGGGGTGTTTTAAGTTTCTGTTTTTATTGGTTTTGTTTTTGTTGAGAACTTTCAGGTAAATGATAGTCTTCAAATCAAATGTTTTTTGGAGCCACAGCATGGAAAAATCAAAGCAATTATATAATCAAGTGAACTTCTCACATCAGGACTTGCAAGAACATATCTTTAGCAATTGTACTTTTATACATTGTAATTTTAAGCGCTCAAACCTCCGAGATACACAGTTCATTAACTGTACTTTCATAGAGCAGGGGGCATTGGAAGGGTGCGATTTTTCTTATGCTGATCTTCGAGATGCTTCATTTAAAAACTGTCAGCTTTCAATGTCCCATTTTAAGGGGGCAAATTGCTTTGGTATTGAACTGAGAGATTGTGATCTTAAAGGAGCAAATTTTAGTCAAGTTAGTTTTGTAAATCAGGTTTCGAATAAAATGTACTTTTGTTCTGCATACATAACAGGTTGTAACTTATCCTATGCCAATTTTGAGCAGCAGCTTATTGAAAAATGTGACCTGTTCGAAAATAGATGGATTGGTGCAAATCTTCGAGGCGCTTCATTTAAAGAATCAGATTTAAGCCGTGGTGTTTTTTCGGAAGACTGCTGGGAACAGTTTAGAGTACAAGGCTGTGATTTAAGCCATTCAGAGCTTTATGGTTTAGATCCTCGAAAGATTGATCTTACGGGTGTAAAAATATGCTCGTGGCAACAGGAACAGTTACTGGAGCAATTAGGGGTAATCATTGTTCCTGACTAAGCGCAAGATTCGGCTACGCACATAACAAACGCTTTAAGACGGATTCGCAACGTTTGGCGGTTTTAGTTTGAATTGGCTTTTGTATTTACGGTGTAATAATTGAGTGTTGTGGTAGCGTTGCTCACCACTTAAGCGGGCGTTAGGCATCACAAAGTACAGCATCGTGACCAACAGCACCGATTCCGTCACACTGCGCCTCATGACTGAGCATGACCTTGCGATGCTCTATGAGTGGCTAAATCGATCTCATATCGTCGAGTGGTGGGGCGGAGAAGAAGCACGCCCGACACTTGCTGACGTACAGGAACAGTACTTGCCAAGCGTTTTAGCGCAAGAGTCCGTCACTCCATACATTGCAATGCTGAATGGAGAGCCGATTGGGTATGCCCAGTCGTACGTTGCTCTTGGAAGCGGGGACGGATGGTGGGAAGAAGAAACCGATCCAGGAGTACGCGGAATAGACCAGTCACTGGCGAATGCATCACAACTGGGCAAAGGCTTGGGAACCAAGCTGGTTCGAGCTCTGGTTGAGTTGCTGTTCAATGATCCCGAGGTCACCAAGATCCAAACGGACCCGTCGCCGAGCAACTTGCGAGCGATCCGATGCTACGAGAAAGCGGGGTTTGAGAGGCAAGGTACCGTAACCACCCCAGATGGTCCAGCCGTGTACATGGTTCAAACACGCCAGGCATTCGAGCGAACACGCAGTGATGCCTAACCCTTCCATCGAGGGGGACGTCCAAGGGCTGGCGCCCTTGGCCGCCCCTCATGTCAAACGTTGGGCGCACAATAAGGCTCCTCGCAGAGTTGCTTGAAAGTTGTTACGATTCAAATTCAATCATGAGATAGTCGGCAGATGAGCATTTCCAAGAACGCAGACAAGTAAGCCGCAGCAACCTTCATTTTTCGGTTGTTGCGGCGTTCTCAAGAATCCTTTTGCTCTACGGGAGCGCCGCCAAATCCTTTGTTCAAGGAGATGGTTTCGTGCGCTCAAAAAATTTTAGTTGGCGGTACTCCCTTGCCGCCACGGTGTTGTTGTTATCACCGTTCGATTTATTGGCATCACTCGGCATGGACATGTACTTGCCGGCAGTGCCGTTTATGCCAAACGCGCTTGGTACGACAGCGAGCACAATTCAGCTTACGCTGACAACGTACTTGGTCATGATTGGTGCCGGTCAGCTCTTGTTTGGACCGCTATCGGACCGACTGGGGCGCCGCCCCGTTCTACTGGGAGGTGGCCTCGCCTACGTTGTGGCGTCAATGGGCCTCGCTCTTACGTCATCGGCTGAAGTCTTTCTGGGGCTTCGGATTCTTCAGGCTTGTGGTGCCTCGGCGTGCCTTGTTTCCACGTTTGCAACAGTACGTGACATTTACGCAGGTCGCGAGGAAAGTAATGTCATTTACGGCATACTCGGATCCATGCTGGCCATGGTCCCGGCGGTAGGCCCATTGCTCGGAGCGCTCGTCGACATGTGGCTTGGGTGGCGGGCTATCTTTGCGTTTCTAGGTTTGGGCATGATCGCTGCATCTGCAGCAGCGTGGCGATTCTGGCCTGAAACCCGGGTGCAACGAGTTGCGGGCTTGCAATGGTCGCAGCTGCTACTCCCCGTTAAGTGCCTGAACTTCTGGTTGTACACGTTGTGTTACGCCGCTGGAATGGGTAGCTTCTTCGTCTTTTTCTCCATTGCGCCCGGACTAATGATGGGCAGGCAAGGTGTGTCTCAGCTTGGCTTCAGCCTGCTGTTCGCCACAGTGGCAATTGCCATGGTGTTTACAGCTCGTTTTATGGGGCGTGTAATACCCAAGTGGGGCAGCCCAAGCGTCTTGCGAATGGGAATGGGATGCCTGATAGCTGGAGCAGTATTGCTTGCCATCACCGAAATATGGGCTTCGCAGTCCGTGTTAGGCTTTATTTCTCCAATGTGGCTAGTGGGTATTGGTGTCGCCACAGCGGTATCTGTGGCGCCCAATGGCGCTCTTCGAGGATTCGACCATGTTGCTGGAACGGTCACGGCAGTCTACTTCTGCTTGGGCGGTGTACTGCTAGGAAGCATCGGAACGTTGATCATTTCGCTGTTGCCGCGCAACACGGCTTGGCCGGTTGTCGTGTACTGTTTGACCCTTGCAACAGTCGTGCTCGGTCTGTCTTGTGTTTCCCGAGCGGAGGGCTCTCGCGGCCAGGGGGAGCATGATGTGGTCGCGCTACAAAGTGCGGAAAGTACGTCAAATCCCAATCGTTGAGAGAATGTGGCAAGCTATCGCCCAACAAATCGCTGCAGCCGACCCAAAACCGCTACGCGGTTTCGGTCGGCTGAGCTCAGGCGTTAACCCCTAAGGAAGTATCGTGAAACTATCACTAATGGCAGCAATTTCGAAGAATGGAGTTATCGGAAATGGCCCAGATATTCCATGGAGTGCCAAAGGGGAACAATTACTCTTCAAAGCGATTACCTATAATCAGTGGCTTTTGGTAGGCCGAAAGACTTTCGAGTCAATGGGGGCTTTACCCAACCGAAAATATGCCGTTGTAACTCGTTCAAGCTTCACTTCCAGTGATGAGAATGTATTGGTATTTCCATCTATCGATGAAGCGCTAAATCATCTGAAGACGATAACGGATCATGTGATTGTGTCTGGTGGTGGTGAAATATACAAAAGCCTGATCGATAAAGTTGATACTTTACATATTTCAACAATCGACATTGAGCCAGAAGGTGATGTCTATTTTCCAGAAATCCCCAGTAGTTTTAGGCCAGTTTTTAGCCAAGACTTCGTGTCTAACATAAATTATAGTTACCAAATCTGGCAAAAGGGTTAACAAGTGGCAGCAACTGACCGCCAAAAGTGTCACTTGTTTTGCCAAAAAGCCGGCAAAACAAGCGCCAATTTTGTCGGCAGCTGTGCCAGGCGTTAGATGCACTAAGCACATAATTGCTCACAGCCAAACTATCAGGTCAAGTCTGCTTTTATTATTTTTAAGCGTGCATAATAAGCCCTACACAAATTGGGAGATATATCATGAAAGGCTGGCTTTTTCTTGTTATCGCAATAGTTGGCGAAGTAATCGCAACATCCGCATTAAAATCTAGCGAGGGCTTTACTAAGCTTGCCCCTTCCGCCGTTGTCATAATCGGTTATGGCATCGCATTTTATTTTCTTTCTCTGGTTCTGAAATCCATCCCTGTCGGTGTTGCTTATGCAGTCTGGTCGGGACTCGGCGTCGTCATAATTACAGCCATTGCCTGGTTGCTTCATGGGCAAAAGCTTGATGCGTGGGGCTTTGTAGGTATGGGGCTCATAATTGCTGCCTTTTTGCTCGCCCGATCCCCATCGTGGAAGTCGCTGCGGAGGCCGACGCCATGGTGACGGTGTTCGGCATTCTGAATCTCACCGAGGACTCCTTCTTCGATGAGAGCCGGCGGCTAGACCCCGCCGGCGCTGTCACCGCGGCGATCGAAATGCTGCGAGTCGGATCAGACGTCGTGGATGTCGGACCGGCCGCCAGCCATCCGGACGCGAGGCCTGTATCGCCGGCCGATGAGATCAGACGTATTGCGCCGCTCTTAGACGCCCTGTCCGATCAGATGCACCGTGTTTCAATCGACAGCTTCCAACCGGAAACCCAGCGCTATGCGCTCAAGCGCGGCGTGGGCTACCTGAACGATATCCAAGGATTTCCTGACCCTGCGCTCTATCCCGATATTGCTGAGGCGGACTGCAGGCTGGTGGTTATGCACTCAGCGCAGCGGGATGGCATCGCCACCCGCACCGGTCACCTTCGACCCGAAGACGCGCTCGACGAGATTGTGCGGTTCTTCGAGGCGCGGGTTTCCGCCTTGCGACGGAGCGGGGTCGCTGCCGACCGGCTCATCCTCGATCCGGGGATGGGATTTTTCTTGAGCCCCGCACCGGAAACATCGCTGCACGTGCTGTCGAACCTTCAAAAGCTGAAGTCGGCGTTGGGGCTTCCGCTATTGGTCTCGGTGTCGCGGAAATCCTTCTTGGGCGCCACCGTTGGCCTTCCTGTAAAGGATCTGGGTCCAGCGAGCCTTGCGGCGGAACTTCACGCGATCGGCAATGGCGCTGACTACGTCCGCACCCACGCGCCTGGAGATCTGCGAAGCGCAATCACCTTCTCGGAAACCCTCGCGAAATTTCGCAGTCGCGACGCCAGAGACCGAGGGTTAGATCATGCCTAGCATTCACCTTCCGGCCGCCCGCTAGCGGACCCTGGTCAGGTTCCGCGAAGGTGGGCGCAGACATGCTGGGCTCGTCAGGATCAAACTGCACTATGAGGCGGCGGTTCATACCGCGCCAGGGGAGCGAATGGACAGCGAGGAGCCTCCGAACGTTCGGGTCGCCTGCTCGGGTGATATCGACGAGGTTGTGCGGCTGATGCACGACGCTGCGGCGTGGATGTCCGCCAAGGGAACGCCCGCCTGGGACGTCGCGCGGATCGACCGGACATTCGCGGAGACCTTCGTCCTGAGATCCGAGCTCCTAGTCGCGAGTTGCAGCGACGGCATCGTCGGCTGTTGCACCTTGTCGGCCGAGGATCCCGAGTTCTGGCCCGACGCCCTCAAGGGGGAGGCCGCATATCTGCACAAGCTCGCGGTGCGACGGACACATGCGGGCCGGGGTGTCAGCTCCGCGCTGATCGAGGCTTGCCGCCATGCCGCGCGAACGCAGGGGTGCGCCAAGCTGCGGCTCGACTGCCACCCGAACCTGCGTGGCCTATACGAGCGGCTCGGATTCACCCACGTCGACACTTTCAATCCCGGCTGGGATCCAACCTTCATCGCAGAACGCCTAGAACTCGAAATCTAACGTCCGTTCGGGCATCGAGGTCCATGTCGGGGTGGGACGGGCCCGTGGCTTCAAGATCACTTGCAGTCCGACCGCGATGTCTTGGTTGCGCGAGAGGTTGTCGATATCTGTTGATTTGCACCCAAATTTGACCCGGGATTTGCATTGAATTTTGACCCACCCCTTGTTGTCAGAATTATGTGGGGTCGTTTGCGGGAGGGGGCGGAATCCTACGCTAAGGCTTTGGCCAGCGATATTCTCCGGTGAGATTGATGTGTTCCCATCCGAGCGGCGAAACATGGGCCAAGAGATCGGGCGATAGCAGCTTTCCATCGCGTTTCTGGTTTGCAACGACCTCGCCGAGCTTCATGGTGTTCCAGAAGATGATGATGGCGGCGAGCAGATTCATGCCGGCGATGCGGTAATGCTGGCCTTCGGCGGAACGGTCGCGGATTTCACCGCGGCGGTGGAAGCTGATTGCCCGCTTCAGCGCATGATGAGCTTCGCCTTTGTTGAGCCCGATCTGGGCACGCCGTTGGAGTTCGGCATCCAGAATCCAGTCGATCATGAACAGGGTGCGCTCGACGCGACCGACTTCCCGCAGGGCTGTCGCGAGCTCGTTCTGCCGCGGATAGGAGGCGAGTTTCCGCAGAATCTGGCTTGGCGCGACGGTCCCGGCAGCAATGGTGGCGGCGATGCGCAGGATGTCGGGCCAATTGCGCTCGATCATGGCTTGGTTGACCTTTCCGCCGATCAACGCTCGCAGGTGCGCCGGGGCGGCCGACGGATTGAACGCGTAGAGCCGTTTGGATGGCAGGTCGCGGATGCGCGGAGCGAACCGGTAGCCGAGAATGGCACATGCGGCAAAGACGTGATCGGTGAAGCCGCCCGTGTCGGTGAACTGCTCGCGGATATGGCGTCCAGCATCGTTCATCAGCAGGCCATCGAGGATGTAAGGCGCTTCGCTTGCCGTTGCAGGAATCACCTGGGTTGCGAACGGCGCATATTGGTCGGAGACGTGGCTATAGGCTTTCAGGCCCGGGGTATTGCCATATTTCGCGTTGACCAGGTTCATGGCCTCACCTTGCTCTGTAGCGACGAAGAACTGTCCGTCGCTCGAAGCCGACGTGCCCATGCCCCAGAACCGGGCCATGGGTAACGCTGCCTGTGCCTCGACCACCATGGCCAGCGCCCGGTCATAGGCTTCGCCCTCGACATGCCACCGTCCAATGCGGATCAATTCCCAGAAGGTGTGGGTGTTTGTCGCATCCGCCATTTTGCGCAAGCCGAGGTTGATCCCTTCCGCCAAGATAACGTTCATTAGCCCGATCCGGTCAGCGCAGGGTGCTCCTGTGCGCAGATGGGTGAACGCTTCGGTGAAGCCGGTCGCCGCATCCACCTCCAGCAGGAGATCGGTGATGCGCGTGGGCGGGATCTGCTTGTAGAGATCGAGCACCAGATCTTCGGCGCCTGTCGGCGCGGCGGCTTCGAGTTTCTCGATATGCAGAACGCCGTTTTCAATCGACCCGCCCGGGATCGTGCCTGCGCGAGCGGCACGGCCAAGCTCGCGCAACCGCATGTCGAGGCGAGCTTGCCGGTCTGCCAGCCATTCCTCCGGCCGCAATGGCACAGCGAGACGACCGCCTTCCGCGATGGATTGTGCCGGAACGAGTGCGTGTTTCAGATCGCCATAGCGCCGGGACCTAGTAAGCCAGACATCTCCGGAGCGGAACGCATCGCGCAGATGGAACAGCACCGCGATCTCCCATAGGCGAGCGTCGCCAGCCCTCTGGGCCCGAAGGTGGCGATGCCATTTCGAGCTGGGCCGCAAGAAGCTGGTCATCGCGGCATCGTTCAAACCGGTACGAAGGGCCGTCACCGCTTCCAGAAGCGGCAGTGCAACGGGCGCAGCTCGCAGATCGAGCAGGCGCAACATGCGTGGAGCGTATCGGCGGAAGCGGTGATAACCGTCGAGCACATGATTGAGCGGATCGTCGGCCATGGTGGCGGTCAGCCTGGTTGCCATTGCAACAAGGGTTTTTAAGCCGTCCCACCCTGACCCACTCGCGATGACATCGCCCAGCGGCTGGCCATCATCCTGTGCATCGACCAGGGCGCCCCCGATCTCGGCGAAGGATTTCAGGGTGTCACGCACCACCCCCGCTTCGTCTGCGACCTTTGCATGGCAAATACGCTCCGAAGCACGGTAGAGACGGCCGACGATCCGGTCGTGGGTTTCGACCACTGCGTCGGCCAACATCGCCTGCCATTCCGAGACGCAAACAGCCAAGATCGCAAGCCGCCTGTCCTCCGGGAGATCGCGCATGCCGTCGGCATAATACCGTTCACCCTGCCTGCGCAGACGAGTCACCCGATGGGCAGGAACGCCGGCAAGCAGATCCTCGGGGAGATCGATGCGTTGCAGATATTCGAGCCGGTCGAGCAGCCGGTTGGCCGACGAAGAGTTCGAGCCAGGCTCGAACTGGCGCAGCCACACAAAACGGGTCACCCGATCATCAGCCGTCTCCTCGAGCAATGCCAGCAACTGTTCTCGGATCGACATAGGCAGCCGACTGGCGATCCTCGTCTCGATGCGTCGCTCGGCATCGACGAGAGCCGCGGCACAAAGCCGCTCGATCGTGGATGTCGCGGGAAGGACAGTGCGGGTGCGTCGGCACTCGGCTACGAAGCGACGGGCGATATCCTCGTTCGACACCGCCATCTCGGCTTCTCGGAACAACCATTCCTTCAGCTCGCTCGCACCACGTCCGGAGAAGGTGCGGAAGCCGTAGAGCCCCCGTAACTCGGCAAGATGCTCGTGCCGTGTTTCCTCGCGGGCAGCATAGTCTACGAGATCGTCGGCACCCAGGCCAAGCTGCGCTCCGATAAATTCGATGACCTCTGCAGGGATCAGTTCGCCTGGAGCCAGCACCCGGCCGGGATAGCGCAGGACACACAATTGCAGGGCGAAGCCGAACCTGTTGTGA
The DNA here is from genome assembly GCF_051913525.1 of Pseudomonas sp. PKS. Taxonomy (NCBI): domain Bacteria; kingdom Pseudomonadati; phylum Pseudomonadota; class Gammaproteobacteria; order Pseudomonadales; family Pseudomonadaceae; genus Pseudomonas; species Pseudomonas sp. PKS. The sequence continues at coordinate 109,429 of NZ_JBEGDO010000005.1, forward strand.
GCGCGCCGACGCAGCCTGATATGCCCAAGGTCTTCATCACTCAGCGTATAGTGCTTGAGCAAATCCGTCTGTGAAGTCGGCAAGCGCAACAGCGCGTCTTTCTGCCGATCGGTTAGAGTGACGCGACGCGGCATACATGTTCCTTTTTCAAAATCTGATAGCGTTCAAGACGCTTTGTTTATGAAGCTGGTTGAGATACATTTCCAGAGGTCAATGCAATCGTGGCCGAAGCGCCGCCTCAAACCAACGTTTGTGATACATGCTGATCGGATATGCCCGCGTCTCCAAAGCCGATGGCTCGCAGTCTCTCGACCTGCAGCACGACGCCTTGCGCGCCGCAGGTGTCGAACGGGACAATATCTATGATGATCTTGCTTCCGGCGGTCGTGATGATCGCCCTGGCTTGACTGCCTGCCTCAAGTCATTGCGTGACGGCGATGTGCTGGTGGTCTGGAAGCTCGATCGCCTCGGACGATCGCTTGCCCATCTGGTCAACACGGTGAAGGAGCTGTCAGACCGCAAGATCGGCCTGCGGGTTCTGACTGGAAAGGGCGCTCAGATCGACACCACGACTGCGTCCGGTCGCATGGTGTTCGGAATCTTCGCCACCTTGGCCGAGTTCGAGCGGGATCTGATCCGAGAGCGCACCATGGCGGGTCTCGCCTCCGCGAGAGCGCGCGGTCGCAAGGGCGGACGAAAATTCGCGCTCACCAAAGCTCAGGTGCGTCTCGCGCAAGCCGCCATGGCCCAGCGCGATACTTCAGTTTCCGATCTCTGCAAGGAACTCGGCATCGAGCGCGTCACTCTCTACCGATATGTCGGTCCCAAAGGCGAGCTCAGAGACCATGGAAAGCATGTTCTCGGACTTACGTAGCAACTCGTTTCTTTTCGCAGGTTGAGCCACCTCCGCGCTTCATCAGAAAACTGAAGGAACCTCCATTGAATCGAACTAATATTTTTTTTGGTGAATCGCATTCTGACTGGTTGCCTGTCAGAGGCGGAGAATCTGGTGATTTTGTTTTTCGACGTGGTGACGGGCATGCCTTCGCGAAAATCGCACCTGCTTCCCGCCGCGGTGAGCTCGCTGGAGAGCGTGACCGCCTCATTTGGCTCAAAGGTCGAGGTGTGGCTTGCCCCGAGGTGATCAACTGGCAGGAGGAACAGGAGGGTGCATGCTTGGTGATAACGGCAATTCCGGGAGTACCGGCGGCTGATCTGTCTGGAGCGGATTTGCTCAAAGCGTGGCCGTCAATGGGGCAGCAACTTGGCGCTGTTCACAGCCTATCGGTTGATCAATGTCCGTTTGAGCGCAGGCTGTCGCGAATGTTCGGACGCGCCGTTGATGTGGTGTCCCGCAATGCCGTCAATCCCGACTTCTTACCGGACGAGGACAAGAGTACGCCGCAGCTCGATCTTTTGGCTCGTGTCGAACGAGAGCTACCGGTGCGGCTCGACCAAGAGCGCACCGATATGGTTGTTTGCCATGGTGATCCCTGCATGCCGAACTTCATGGTGGACCCTAAAACTCTTCAATGCACGGGTCTGATCGACCTTGGGCGGCTCGGAACAGCAGATCGCTATGCCGATTTGGCACTCATGATTGCTAACGCCGAAGAGAACTGGGCAGCGCCAGATGAAGCAGAGCGCGCCTTCGCTGTCCTATTCAATGTATTGGGGATCGAAGCCCCCGACCGCGAACGCCTTGCCTTCTATCTGCGATTGGACCCTCTGACTTGGGGTTGATGTTCATGCCGCCTGTTTTTCCTGCTCATTGGCACGTTTCGCAACCTGTTCTCATTGCGGACACCTTTTCCAGCCTCGTTTGGAAAGTTTCATTGCCAGACGGGACTCCTGCAATCGTCAAGGGATTGAAACCTATAGAAGACATTGCTGATGAACTGCGCGGGGCCGACTATCTGGTATGGCGCAATGGGAGGGGAGCAGTCCGGTTGCTCGGTCGTGAGAACAATCTGATGTTGCTCGAATATGCCGGGGAGCGAATGCTCTCTCACATCGTTGCCGAGCACGGCGACTACCAGGCGACCGAAATTGCAGCGGAACTAATGGCGAAGCTGTATGCCGCATCTGAGGAACCCCTGCCTTCTGCCCTTCTCCCGATCCGGGATCGCTTTGCAGCTTTGTTTCAGCGGGCGCGCGATGATCAAAACGCAGGTTGTCAAACTGACTACGTCCACGCGGCGATTATAGCCGATCAAATGATGAGCAATGCCTCGGAACTGCGTGGGCTACATGGCGATCTGCATCATGAAAACATCATGTTCTCCAGTCGCGGCTGGCTGGTGATAGATCCCGTCGGTCTGGTCGGTGAAGTGGGCTTTGGCGCCGCCAATATGTTCTACGATCCGGCTGACAGAGACGACCTTTGTCTCGATCCTAGACGCATTGCACAGATGGCGGACGCATTCTCTCGTGCGCTGGACGTCGATCCGCGTCGCCTGCTCGACCAGGCGTACGCTTATGGGTGCCTTTCCGCAGCTTGGAACGCGGATGGAGAAGAGGAGCAACGCGATCTAGCTATCGCGGCCGCGATCAAGCAGGTGCGACAGACGTCATACTAGATATCAAGCGACTTCTCCTATCCCCTGGGAACACATCAATCTTACCGGAGAATATCGTTGGCCAAAGCCTTAGCGTAGGATTTCGCCCTCTCCCGCAAACGACCCCAGGGATGTTCAGGGTATGCCGTCTGCTGAGAGAAAGCCTCAGCGGCTCGGTACATCGTTTGCCAGAGTTCAGCTCCTGTGCCTTCCAGCAGCGTGGCGGTGGGTGAGGACGTTACCGGCAACTCCATGGCGTTCAGTGTGTCTCGATCCTGAAGACGCGCTTGCGCCAGTTGCATGGCGAGATGCGCGGTTTTTTCCGTTGTAATCAGTTCCTTTGCCCGTGCTATGGCACGATCATTCACCCAGCGCTGGACTTCCTCGGCTCGACGCTGCGCCTGGTCCAAGCGTGTCGCCAAACGTTCCAAGGCCAGCGCCTGCGGCACAGGATCGCTTTCCAGTAATGTCCGCTTCAGAAACTCCAGTCGCCGGAGTTCATCGTCACCGACCGTCCCTAATCGAGCAAGCACGGCGCGGTCCGAGTCCCCACCTAATTTGGCGATGTAGCGGCCGACTTCGGTGTCACCCTTCAGCGGTTCGAATTGCCGGGTATCCAGAGCCAAGGCATTGCGTTCGGTCCCAATCCGTGCCTGTAAATCACGCTGAAGTAGGACCAGGCGCGTCAGATGAGTGAGTCCGTAGGGCTGAAATGCAGGGGTCCCTTCCGCGTCGATGTAGTCATTGGCACAGGCCGCGTCGTAGACCGAGACCGAACTCAAATGCAAATGGGCCGGCCCGTTCTGGACCCAACGTGCGGTTTCCGGAGTGCCATCCACCAAAATGGCGAAATCTGCTGATGGCAGTCTAGCTGGGGTTGCCGCCCCAAAAGCGTCGGGCAGGACCTCCACCCGATGCCGAGCGTTGCAGGCATTCTTGAAGACGCGGGCGTAGCCGGATTTGCCGGCGCCGTTATGACCAAAGAAAATGGTCATGCCCTCCGGTGCGAGGTCAAAGGCACGACCGGACGGGAAGCCGTTTACCTGGTCTAGCCCCGAGACACCCACCAACCGCACGGTTGCGCCACTTCCGGCGCCTGGTACGTCGTCCAGCGTGAATGGCCGTGCTCCCCCCGTGGTTGCGTCTTCCCGTTCTTGCTCGCGAACCATTCGCAGAATGGTCTCGATGTCATCTTGGGTTAGTTCGGCCCGGGCAAATATCCGGCGCAGTGCTTCCTGCTGCCAGGGTCTGAGTCCGCCGGCCCACCCAATAATCTCGTCCAACAATGGCATATCCGTCTCCTTTCCAGATCCGCCGATTAAAGGCCGCGCCCAGTTGGATGGCAAGTGGCCAGCGCCTTCGAGGTGCTTCGCCGTGTTCCGTTTGCCTGCCTTCCTGACCGCCACCCTAGTGGCTTGTCCGGTCGTGACGCTACACGGGCAGAATTTCTGCATGCTGGCCAGTATCAAGCCGCTCTAAAGTCCGCTACCGGAAAGCGCTGTTTAGCGGTGAGAGACGGGGAAAGTGCGGAAGCTACTACCGACGCAAGCGATGTGGTGAGCAGTCCTCAGGTATGTGCGAAATTGCACTCCTCTTGACCACCAATTTGGGTTGGCGTTGACCACGGATTGCGTTCAACTTGACCAGGGCGTGTCACTGTCACGACCGTCAGAGAACGGCCAAAAACGGACACCGCCAACCCGTTGGAAAAAAACTGAGCGTTGCTTTCCGTTAAGTTTGGTAGTTGCAAGCCCCGTTCAGGAAGAATTGCTCGATCAACGCCGCCATACCTGCGCGTGCGATACGGCCGCGGCGCTCGGCGTCTACCAGGCCGAAGATCAAGGAGGAGAAGATTTCGGTAAGCGCCGGGGCACCGATATCGATACGGAATACGCCCAGTTTTTGCCCGCGTAGAAAGAACTCGTCCAGCGTTTCTGAGTAAGGCAGCCATCGGCAGCCGCCTGCATCTAAATCAAACGTGTCCGGGCGCCACTGAAATGAGAGGAAAACCAACAACTCCCTGTGAGTCAAATGGCCTTCGATCAGGCGATGCAATGCGTCCAAGGGCGCCGACTCAAGATCGGTATCGGCAATGACCCGATAAATAACCACCGAACCATGATCCAGAAGCATCTCGATCAGGTTGTCGCGGGTGCCGCAAAACCTGTTTAGCGTCGCCTTGCTGACTCCCGCTGCCTGGGCTATTTCTTTGAACGTGGCTCGCGGGTGGTCAACGATGGCGATCGCCAGGGCCTTCAGCAATTTCTCATCGGCAGCAGTTAAATCCATCGGTCACTCTTTATCTATCGCAGGCAGATGCGGGTATTTTGCCTAGAACACTCATTTTTCTCAAAGAGGATACTAGCTTTGTTCACACCAAAATCAAATGAGTCAATATTGACTCATTTGATTTTGGTGTGGATCATGCGCGGCTTCGACTACGTACTGGCTTCGTGCTTGGGTGAGATATGAACAAATTTCGCGAGTGGATCACTTTTTCCGTGATCTCCTGTTTGGTCGCCGTGACCCTGGTTGGCTGCGACAAGCCCGAAGAGCAAGGGGAGGAGGCGCCGGCGCGTGAAGTCGATGTGCTCAGCGTGCAGACCGAGCCCTTCACCGTGGTTGCCGAGCTACCAGGACGCATCGAGCCGGTGCGTGTCGCCGAGGTGCGCGCGCGGGTGGCGGGGATCGTGCTCAAGCGCACCTTTGAGGAAGGGGCCGACGTGAAGGCCGGCGACGTGCTGTTCCAGATCGACCCTGCGCCGTTCAAAGCGGCCCTGTCGCGGGCGCAGGGTGAACTGGCCCGCGCCGAGGCGCAGTTGTTCCAGGCCCAGGCGATGGTTCGCCGATACGAGCCGCTGGTGAAGATCAACGCCGTCAGCCAGCAGGATTTCGACAACGCCAAGGCCGCTCTGCAGAGTGCCCAGGCCGACAAGCGATCGGCCCAGGCCAATGTCGAAACCGCCCGCCTGGACCTGGGCTATGCCGAGGTTCGCGCACCCATTGCCGGACGCATCGGCCGAGCCCAGGTCACCGAAGGGGCGCTGGTAGGCCAGGGTGAGGCGACTCTGCTAGCGCGTATCCAGCAACTTGATCCGGTGTACGCCGACTTCACCCAGCCGGCTGCCGACGCCCTGCGCCTGCGCGCGGCCATCGCCGAGGGCAAGGTTGCCGGCGCTAGCGACCAGCCGTTGTCGCTGCGCGTCGATGGTACCGATATCGAGAGCAAGGGCACGCTGCTGTTCACTGATATCTCGGTGGATCGCAGCACCGGGCAAATCGCCCTGCGAGGGCAGTTCGACAACCCCGAGGGCGTGTTGCTGCCGGGTATGTACGTGCGTGTGCGCACGCCGCAGGGGCTCAACCAGAACGCCATCCTGGTGCCGCAACGTGCCGTGCAGCGTTCGGCTGACGGTCAGGCCAGCGTGATGCTGCTGGGGCAGGGCGATACCGTCGAGGCGCGCCAGGTCACCACCGGTGCCATGCAGGGCTCGCGCTGGCAGATCAGCGAGGGCCTGCAGGTCGGCGACAAGGTGATCACCAGCTCGCTGGCGGCTATCCGTCCGGGCGCCAAGGTCATCCCCCGCGAGCAAGATGCCGCCGAAGCCGCTCCACAGTCCCAGGCGCAGTAAGCCGGAGAACCTCTCATGTCCCTGTTTTTCATCCGGCGCCCCAATTTCGCCTGGGTAGTCGCCCTGTTCATCTCGCTGGGTGGCCTGCTGGCCATCCCGTTCCTGCCGGTGGCGCAGTACCCCAACGTGGCGCCGCCGCAGATCACCGTGACCGCCACCTATCCCGGCGCTTCGGCGCAGGTGCTCACCGACTCGGTGACCAGCGTCATCGAGGAAGAACTCAACGGCGCCAAGAACCTGCTGTACTTCGAGTCCACCAGCAACGCCAACGGCATCGCCGAGATCACCGTCACCTTCCAGCCAGGGACCGACCCCGAACTGGCCCAGGTTGACGTGCAGAACCGTCTGAAGAAGGCCGAGGCACGTATGCCGCAGGCCGTGCTGACCCTCGGCATCCAGACCGAGCAGGCCACCGCCGGCTTCCTGCTGATCTATGCGCTGAGCTACACCGATGGCGACAAGGACGCCAACGTCACGGCGCTGGCCGATTACGCCGCGCGCAACATCAACAACGAAATCCGTCGCGTGAACGGCGTCGGCAAGCTGCAGTTCTTCGCCTCCGAGGCGGCCATGCGCGTGTGGATCGATCCGCAGAAGCTGGTCGGCTACGGCCTGTCCATCGATGACGTGAACAACGCGATCCGCGCGCAGAACGTGCAGGTGCCGGCCGGTGCCTTCGGCAGCACGCCGGGTTCCAGCGAGCAGGAGCTGACGGCGACCCTGGCGGTCAAGGGCACCCTGGACAACCCGCAGGAATTCGCCGCCATCGTGCTGCGTGCCAACCAGGACGGCTCGCGCCTGACCCTGGGCGACGTGGCACGCATCGAGGTCGGCAGCCAGGACTACAACTTCGGCTCGCGCCAGGACGGCAAGCCCGCCGTTGCCGCCGCCGTGCAGCTGTCGCCCGGTGCCAACGCGATCCAGACCGCCGAGGCGGTCAAGCAGCGTCTGACCGAGCTGTCGGCCAACTTCCCGGACAACGTCGAGTTCTCCGTGCCGTACGACACCTCGCGCTTCGTCGACGTGGCCATCGACAAGGTCATCATGACCCTCATCGAGGCCATGGTGCTGGTGTTCCTGGTGATGTTCCTGTTCCTGCAGAACGTGCGCTACACCCTGATCCCGTCCATCGTCGTGCCGGTGTGTCTGCTTGGTACCCTGACCTTCATGTACCTGCTGGGCTTCTCGGTGAACATGATGACCATGTTCGGCATGGTGCTGGCCATCGGCATCTTGGTGGACGACGCCATCGTGGTGGTGGAGAACGTCGAGCGGATCATGGCCGAGGAAGGCCTGGCGCCGGTGCCGGCGACCATCAAGGCGATGGGGCAGGTGTCCGGGGCGATCATCGGTATCACCCTGGTGCTGTCGGCGGTGTTCCTGCCGCTGGCCTTCATGGCCGGCTCGGTGGGGGTGATCTACCAGCAGTTCTCGCTGTCGCTGGCGGTGTCGATCCTGTTCTCGGGCTTTCTTGCGCTGACCTTCACCCCGGCGCTGTGTGCCACGCTGCTCAAACCGATCCCCGAGGGCCATCACGAGAAGACCGGTTTCTTCGGCTGGTTCAACCGCAAGTTCACCGCCCTGACCGGCCGCTACACCAAACTCAACGGCAAGCTGGTGCCGCGCGCCGGGCGGGTGATGTTCATCTACCTGGGCGTGGTGGTGCTGATGGGTTTCTTCTACCTGCGCCTGCCGGAATCCTTCGTGCCGGTGGAAGACCAGGGCTACATGATCGTCGACATCCAGTTGCCGCCAGGCGCTACCCGTGAGCGCACCTCGGCCACGGGTGAGGAGCTGGAAGAGTTTCTGATGGCCCGCGAGGCCGTGCAGACGTCCTTTCTGGTCCTCGGCTTCAGCTTCTCCGGCATGGGTGAGAACGCGGCCATTGCCTTCCCGCTGCTCAAGGACTGGTCCGAGCGAGATTCTTCGCAGTCGCCGGAAGCCGAGTCGGCTGCGGTCAACCAGCACTTCGCCAACCTCGATGACGGCGCGATCATGGCGGTGCCGCCACCGCCGGTCGAAGGCCTGGGCAACTCGGGTGGTTTCGCCCTGCGCCTGCAGGACCGCGCCGGCCTTGGCCGCGATGCCCTGTTGGCAGCGCGCGATGAAGTGCTGGGCAAGGTCAACGGCAATCCGAAGTTCCTCTACGCCATGATGGAAGGTCTGGCCGAGGCGCCGCAGCTGCGCCTGGTGATCGACCGTGAGCAGGCCCGCACGCTGGGTGTCAGCTTCGAAGCGATCAGCAGCGCGCTGTCCACTGCGTTCGGCTCGTCGGTGATCAACGACTTCGCCAACGCCGGCCGCCAGCAGCGCGTGGTGGTACAGGCCGAACAGGCCGAGCGCATGACGCCGGAAAGCGTCCTGCGCCTGCATGTGCCCAACGACAGCGGCAGCCTGGTACCGCTGAGTGCTTTCGTCACCACGAGCTGGGAGGAAGGCCCGGTGCAGGTCGCGCGTTACAACGGTTACCCGTCGATCCGCATTGCCGGTGACGCCGCGCCCGGCGTGAGCACTGGCGAGGCGATGCTCGAACTGGAGCGCATCGCTGCCGAGCTGCCCGAAGGTATCGGCTACGAGTGGACCGGGCTTTCGTATCAGGAGCGGGTCGCCAGCGGCCAGGCGACGATGCTGTTCGCGCTGGCCATCACCGTGGTGTTCCTGCTGCTGGTGGCGCTCTACGAGAGCTGGGCGATCCCGCTGACGGTGATGCTGATCGTGCCGGTCGGCGCACTCGGCGCGGTACTGGCGGTGACTGCCATCGGCCTGCCCAACGACGTGTACTTCAAGGTCGGCCTGATCACCGTGATCGGCCTGGCGGCGAAGAACGCCATTCTCATCGTCGAGTTCGCCAAGGACCTGTGGGAAGACGGCTACTCGCTGCGCGATGCCGCTGTCGAAGCCGCGCGCCTGCGTTTCCGCCCGATCATCATGACCTCCATGGCGTTCATGCTCGGCGTGGTGCCGCTGGCCATCGCCACTGGCGCCGGCGCTGCGAGCCAGCGCGCACTGGGCACCGGGGTGCTGGGCGGGATGCTCAGCGCGACCATGCTCGGGGTGATCTTCGTGCCGATCTTCTTCGTCTGGGTGCTGTCGCTGCTGCGCACCAAACCTCAGCAAACCGACAACCATCCCCTGCATAAAGCGGAGTAATGCGATGACCTCTCACTTCATGCTCCGTCGCGCTCTGCTGCCCCTGGCCATCGCCGCCCTGGCGGGGTGTTCGCTGGCCCCGACCTACGAGCGCCCGCAGGCACCGGTCGCGTCGCACTGGCAAGCCGCCGACGCGGAGGGCGCCCGTGCCCAGGCGCTGGACTGGCAGACCTTCATCGTCGATGCCGACTTGCGCCGCGCGGTGGATACGGCGCTGAGCAACAACCGCAGCCTGCGCCAGGCGCTGCTGGATATCGAAGCTGCGCGTGCCCAGTACCGCATCCAGCGTGCTGATCGCCTGCCTTCGATCAACGCCAATGCCAGCGGCAACCGCCAGCGCCTGCCTGCCGATCTGTCGCAGACCGGGCGCTCGGAAGTGACCAGCAACTATCAGGTCGGCCTCGGCCTCGCGGAGTACGAAGTCGACCTGTTCGGCCGCGTGCGCAACCTCTCCGAGGCCGCGCTGGAGACCTACCTGGCGACCGAGGAGGCGACCCGTGCCACGCAGATCAGCCTGGTTGCCGAGGTCATCCAGGCCTACCTGACCCGCGATGGTGCGCTACGCCGCATGGCCCTGGTCGAACAAACCCTGGACAGCCGCATGGCCTCGCTGGAGCTGGTCAGCCAGCGCCGTGCAGCGGGGGCCGCCACCGCCCTGGATTACCAGGAAGCGGTCGGCCTTGCCGAACAGGCTAGGGCCGAGCGCGAGAGCACCGAACGCCAGTTACGCCAGGCGGACAACGCCCTGGTCCTGTTGCTCGGCACGCCAGATGCCGCTCGCCTGCTGCCCGCGACGCCCCGCGACGACCTGATGGTGCTGCAGGACATCGCCCCCGGCACCAGCTCGGAACTGATCGAACGGCGCCCGGACATTCTCGCCAGCGAGCACCGCCTCAAGGCGCGCAATGCCGATATCGGTGCAGCTCGCGCCGCGTTCTTTCCCCGGATCAGCCTGACCGGTTCGGTGGGCAGCTCCAGTGCCGAGTTGTCCGGATTGTTCGATGGCGGCTCGCGGGCCTGGAGCTTTGCCCCGACGCTGTCGCTGCCGATCTTCGCCGGTGGCCGCAACCGCGCCAACCTGGACCTCGCCGAAGTGCGCCAGGACGCGGCGGTGGCCGACTACGAAGGCACCATCCAGACCGCCTTCCGCGAAGTGGCCGATGCCCTGGCCGCCACCGACACCCTGCGCCGCGAGGAGGCTGCCCGCCAGGCTCTGGCCGGTTCCAGCGAGGCTGCGATGGCCCTGGCTAAGGCGCGTTACGAGGGCGGCGTGGACGACTACCTGCGTTATCTTGACGCCCAGCGCAGCACCTTTAGCAACCAGACCACACTAATTCAAATCAGCACGGAACGGCAGATTGCGCTGGTTGACCTGTTCAGGTCTCTGGGCGGTGGCTGGGGCCAAACTGAACCGATGGCCGGGATCGGCGCTGAGTGAGCAAAGCCAGGAGTCCTGCATCCGAAGACCGGACTCTGGCTCCATCACCGGTGAGCTACTGGTCATCGACGGGGCAATCGTCTGATCGAGAATAAGACTGTCTGACGACTGGCAGGCCTATGGATTATTGGTGGCAGCAGCTAACGGCTCTATAAAGAGCTGCAAAAAATCACTGTAACGCATGATTGACTGACTGCTTCTGGCCGGTTTCTGCCTGTTGCGTCTCTGCTGCCCACTGGCCAAGTCGGATGCACGCGGTGGTCAGTACCAATGCAATTGACTGGTCAAATGGGTGCAATTGCGCAGGTATGGACTTCAAGCCCCAATTTCCTGGAAAAGAGGTTCTTTCTATGGACATCCGACATCAGAGATTGAGTAGCGGAATGTCTGAGCTGAAGTCATGTCCATGGCTGTTCTTCTTTCCTTTACATCGACGAGGCCTTTGCCGATATGACCGGTCTACCCGAACCGCTGGAGTCGATAGGCCGTCAGGTACAAGCAGAGATCAGGCAGAAGACCGGCATACCCGTTGGAATTGGTATCGCCACCACCAAGACACTGGCCAAGCTCGCCAATAACGCTGCCAAGCGCTGGCAAAAGCAAACTGGTGGCGTAGTAGACATCCGCGATCCGATTCGTCGCGACAAGCTGCTCAAGGCAATGCCTGTAGAGGAAGTCTGGGGTGTTGGTCACCGCATGCGTGCGCACCTGGAAGGCATGCAAATCAAGACAGCTTGGGACTTGGCACAGATGGATGCCTGGACACTGCGCAAGCGATTCAACGTCGTGGTCGAGAAAACTGTGCGCGAACTGCGCGGCCTGGCGTGCCTGGAGATCGAGAACGAAATCGAACCCAAGCAAGAGATCTGCAGTAGTCGCTCATTCGGCAAGCGCCTGCGTGAGCTACCCCCTATACAGGAGGCCGTCACCAGCTATGCGACGCGCGCTGCTGAAAAGCTGCGCAAGCAGGAGTCGCTCTGCAGACAGGTGCGGGTCAGTCTGCGCACCGGGATGTTCAACCCAACCGAGGCTAAATACGCCAACGGCGTCCTCTGCCAACTGCCCTACCCAACCGACGACAGCCGACTGATCATCAAGGCCGTCCAGGCTGGATTGCAGCAGGTCTTCAGAGAGGGTTTCAGCTATGCCAAGGCTCAGGTGATGCTGTTGGATCTGTGTCGCAAGAATGAGTACACGCCGGATCTGTTCGCCCCCGAGCAGCCCGTGAAAACCGAGAGACTGATGAGCACTCTGGACGCGATCAACAATCGTTGGGGGCGAGGTACCCTGCAGCCTGGACGCATCGCTAAGCCAGTCGAGTGGGCTATGCGAAGAGAATTGCTCTCCCCCGCATACACCACTCGCTGGTCTGAGCTGATGGTTGCGAAGGCCAAGTAGCCTTGCCATTCACTTATCCGCGACGAGCACGGCTCAGAGTCCCCTTACGCAGGCAGCGTGCTCCCGCAGGCTTCAAGCGCAGGTGCTGATCGTCCTTGACTAGGTATTTCATGGCGTAGTGCGTATGGGGCCGTCTCGACTGATCGTCCCTCTGGATCTGGCCAATGCCTAGCTTGTCGCCGTACTGATCCTTGTCGTGATTGCAGCTATGGGCATAGCCCTGACGGCGAGTGACCTCCTCCCATAGCTCACTGATCTCAATCGCCTTACAGACATCCCGGCACACTATGTTGCCATTGAAGAAGTAGGCTGCATGGATGTGGTAACCCCTACTGTCATTTCGATCCCCCTGCTCCACGGCGTAGATGTAGCCGATAAGGTGCTTGAAGATCGGATGGCGGTGGTGCTTGGTAATCAGGGCATCCAAGTGATCGAACACTTGCTCGATACGCAGCCTGGCTTGAGCCTCAGACCAGTAGTACAGGTTCAGCCTGATGATCGTCGTACGCGAGTATCGACTCATCATCGCATCCGTGTACTCGGTAATGTCCCTATCCTGCTGCTTGGCTAACCCCTGTCGGTCCCACTTCCTACGCCGATACCACTGCTCTCGTGTCAACTCACGGATCCGTTCTGTGAGTACGTTCATGCTCTGCTGATGACTGAGCCAGTACGTCCCCGTCTCACTCATGCAGACAGGGCCATTGGGTGAACGCTGAAGGCCGATGTCGTCACAGGCTTCCCGGAACGCCTGCAGGTGCTCGCTGTAGTCGTATGGCACTCGGTCATCGAACAGGTTGTACATCTGCTGGACGTTGGTGAAGTACCGGGAGAGTCTGGTCTGCTCGACCTGCTCATAGCCTGACCGTTTGTGCGTAATCCGGAATGCGGGTGTATCGCTGCGGTCGATAGCCTGGACGAGTGACTCGATCTGCAGGGCTATGTCGGACTGGGATAGGTGGGTGTTGTGCTTGCGGTTGGTCATGGTTCAGTACCTGATTGGTTGATGGTGCATATCAGGTAAGTGGTCACTGTTTCTTTTTACTGGTCTTCTTTCCCTCTGGTGTAGTCAGTGGTGATGGGTAGTGATGGTTAGTAAGAGTTGGTAGTTAATAGCTATTAGCTATATCAATAGATGCAGCCATGCCTACCTCCGCTCCTCCCGATCAGGCCAGGCAACGGGGAGCAACATTGCTTGGCCTGTCGAGAGAAATTCTGGATTGAGCTTTGGGAGAGTTAGCTGAGTGGTGCACCGGCTTAGCAGAGCCGCAAGATGGCCTAAGCGGTGACGAGGCTGACGTGAAAAAATCAGATTAGGGCTAACGGTGACCCAACGGTGACCAAAACGCAGAATTCTGGACGGCAGCTGAAAACCATCAGGCATAAAAAAATCCAGTCACCGTTAAGTGACTGGATTTTCTAGGGTTTTTTGGTCGGGACGGAGTGATTCGAACACTCGACCCCTTGCACCCCATGCAAGTGCGCTACCGGGCTGCGCTACGCCCCGACATCATTCTCGATACTGCTGAGAACGGTGAAGAATCTACCCTAACCTTTTGAATAATGGAAGCTTTTTTTCAAAAGACTTTCCATTCATCGGGTTCGGTTCACTTCTTCAACACCACCAACACATCCTCCAACTCGGCAATCATCTGCCGGATAAGTTGTTTGTACTGGGTAGTGTCATCCTTGGCCTCGTCACTGGAGAGGCGCAGTCGCGCCCCGCCGATGGTGAAGCCTTGGTCATACAGCAGCGCGCGGATCTGGCGGATCATCAGCACGTCTTGGCGCTGGTAATACCGTCGGTTGCCGCGGCGCTTGACCGGGTTGAGTTGCGGGAACTCCTGTTCCCAATAACGCAGCACGTGCGGTTTTACCGCACAGAGCTCACTGACCTCACCGATGGTGAAGTAGCGCTTGCCCGGAATGGGGGGCAGCTCGTCGTTATGGCTTGGTTCCAGCATAGGCCTCAACCCGGGCTTTCAGTTTTTGCCCTGGACGAAAGGTGACGACGCGGCGAGCGGTGATCGGGATCTCTTCCCCTGTCTTGGGGTTGCGGCCCGGCCGCTGGCGTTTGTCGCGAAGGTCGAAGTTGCCGAAACCGGACAGCTTGACCTGCTCGTTCTCTTCAAGTGCGTGCCGAATTTCTTCGAAAAACAGCTCGACCAGCTCCTTGGCCTCTCTCTTGTTGAGCCCCAGCTCCTCGTACAGCCTTTCGGCCATCTCAGCTTTCGTCAGAGCACCCATACGCTATTTCCTTAACGTGGTGTTCAACCTTTGTTCAAGCGAGGTGAGGATGTTTTGCAGGGTAGTGTTCACCTCATCGTCGTTAAGAGTGCGCGATGGATGCTGCCAGGTCAAGCCGACGGCCAGGCTTTTTCTATCAGGATCAATGCCTTTACCCTGGTAGACGTCAAACAGCCTGAGGTCTGTGAGCCATTCGCCCGCATTGTCACGAATTACTTCAAGCACGGAGCTAGAAGCAACATCACGTCCTGCGATCAAAGCCAGGTCACGCCTCACTTCTGGGAACTTGGACAGTTCGCTGAACTTCGGCAGACGGCCTTCGACCACTTCGCCCAGTACCAGCTCGAAGACGAACACCGGACGCTCCAGGCCCAGGGTCTTGGCGAGCTCTGGGTGGATAGCGCCGATGTAGCCGACTTCCTTGCCGTCGCGCTCGATGCGGGCGGTCTGGCCAGGATGCAGGGCTGGGTGCTTGCCGGCGACGAACGTGAAGTCGTCCAGGGCGCCCGAGTAGCCCAGCAGGGCTTCCACGTCGGCTTTCACGTCGAAGAAGTCGAGGCTGTCACGGCCGTTCGCCCAGCCTTCCGGCAGGCGGCTGCCCGTGGCGACGCCAGCGATCATCGGCTGCTGCTTGAGGTCGCCCAGTTGGCCGACGAAGCGCAGGCCGCTTTCGAACAGCCGTACGCGGTCCTGCTGGCGGTTGAGGTTGTGCTGCAGCGCCTTGACCAGGCCCGGCCATAGGGACGCGCGCATGGCGGCCATGTCGCTGGAGATGGGGTTGGCCAGCAGCAGCGGCTCGACGCCCGGGGTGAACAGCTCGAACAGTTTGGGGTCGATGAAGCTGTAGGTGATGGCTTCCTGGTAGCCGCGGGCGACCAGCAGGCGGCGCAGGGTCGGCAGCTCGCCACGGGCTTCCGGGCGGGTCTGCGGGGCCAGGCGGGCTTGCGGGTAGCGGACCGGCAGGTTGTTGTAGCCGTACAGGCGGGCCAGCTCTTCGATCAGGTCGACTTCGAGGCTGATGTCGAAGCGGTGGCTTGGGACTTCGACAGTCCACTGCCCTGCCCCATCAGCGCTGGTTTTCAGCCCCAGGGCGTTGAGCAGTTGCTCGACCTGGGCGGCGGCCATGTCCATGCCAAGCATCTGGTTGATGCGATCAGCACGCAGGGTGACCGGCGCGACCTTCGGCAGGTGCTGCTCGCTCAAGGCCTCGACAATGGGGCCGGCTTCGCCGCCGACAATCTCGAGGACCAGGGCGGTGGCGCGCTCCATGGCTTCACGGGCCAGCTGCGAATCGACGCCGCGCTCGTAGCGGTGCGAGGCATCGGTGTGCAGACCGTAGGAACGGGCCTTGCCTGCGACGGAAATCGGCTCGAAGAAGGCGCTTTCCAGGAAGAGGTCGCGGGTCTTCTCGGTGTTCACGCCGCTGTGTTCGCCACCCATGACGCCTGCGATGGCCAGGGCGCGGGTGTGGTCGGCGATGACCAGGGTGTCGGCACGCAGGGCGACTTCCTGGCCATCCAACAGGACGAGCTTCTCGCCCTCCTCGGCCATGCGCACGCGGATGCCGCCGTTGATTTCGGCGAGGTCGAAGGCGTGCATCGGCTGGCCGAGCTCGAGCATCACGTAGTTGGTGATGTCGACAGCGGCGTCGATGCTGCGCACGTCGCTGCGGCGCAGGCGCTCGACCATCCACAGCGGGGTCGGCTTGCTCAGGTCGACGTTGCGGATGACGCGGCCCAGGTAGCGTGGGCAGGCCGCCGGCGCGCAGACTTCGACCGGGCGCACTTCGTCATGGGCCGGGGCAACGGCAGGCACTTGAGGACGGGTGACCGGCACGTCGTACAGGGCGCTGACGTCGCGGGCCAGGCCTGCGATGGACAGGCAGTCGCCGCGGTTCGGGGTCAGGCCGATTTCGATGCTGGCGTCGTCCAGGTTCAGGTACTGGCGAATGTCTTCGCCGACCGGGGCGTCAGCCGCCAGCTCCAGCAGGCCGTCGTTCTCTTCGCTGATCTGCAGCTCGGCGGCCGAGCACAGCATGCCGAAGGACTCGACGCCACGCAGCTTGGCCTTCTTGATCTTGAAGTCGCCCGGCAGTTCGGCGCCGATCATGGCGAACGGGATCTTGATGCCTGGGCGCGCGTTCGGAGCGCCGCAGACGACCTGGAAGGTTTCCTGGCCGTTGCTCACCTGACACACGCGCAGCTTGTCGGCGTCCGGGTGTTGTTCGGTGGCGAGGATCTCGCCCACCACGATGCCGCTGAACTGGCCGGCAGCGGGGGTCACGCTGTCGACTTCAAGGCCGGCCATGGACAGGCGGGCGACCAGTTCGTCACGGGAGACTTGCGGGTTTACCCAACCGCGCAGCCACTGTTCACTGAATTTCATGCTGTTCTCCTAGAAAGTGCGTCGATTGGGCCTAGCGGAATTGGGCGAGGAACCGCAGGTCGTTGTCGAAGAACAGACGCAAATCGTTGACGCCATAGCGCAGCATGGCCAGGCGCTCGGCGCCCATGCCGAAGGCGAAGCCCTGGAACTCTTCCGGGTCGATGCCGGACATGCGCAGCACGTTCGGGTGGACCATGCCGCAACCCATGACTTCGAGCCAGCCGGTCTGCTTGCACACGCGGCAGCCATTGCCGGAGCACATCACGCACTGGATGTCGACTTCAGCCGAAGGCTCGGTGAAGGGGAAGAACGACGGACGGAAGCGTACCGCCAGTTCTTTTTCGAAGAACACGCGCAAGAACTCTTCGATGGTGCCCTTGAGGTCGGCGAAGTTGATGCCGCGATCGACCAGCAGGCCTTCGACCTGGTGGAACATCGGCGAGTGGGTAATGTCCGAGTCGCAGCGATAGACGCGGCCCGGGCAGACAATGCGGATCGGCGGCTGGCTGGACTCCATGGTCCGCACCTGCACAGGCGAAGTGTGGGTGCGCAGCAGCATGTTGGCATTGAAGTAGAAGGTGTCGTGCATCGCCCGGGCCGGGTGATGGCCGGGGATGTTGAGCGCTTCGAAGTTATGGTAGTCGTCTTCGACCTCAGGGCCTTCGGCGATGCCGTAGCCGATGTGGGTGAAGAACTGCTCGATGCGCTCGAGGGTACGGGTGATCGGGTGCAGCCCGCCGGTGGTCTGGCCACGGCCTGGCAGGGTCACGTCGATGCATTCGGCGGCCAGGCGAGCGTTGAGCTCGGCTTCTTCGAAGGCAGCCTTGCGTGCGTTGAGCACGTCGGTGACGCGCTCTTTGGCGTCGTTGATCAGCGCGCCGACTTTCGGGCGCTCTTCGGCTGGCAGGTTGCCCAGGGTCTTCATCACCTGGGTCAGCTCGCCTTTCTTGCCGAGGTATTGGACCCGGATCTGTTCCAGGGTAGTGATGTCTTCAGCGCGTTCCACGGCCTCGAGGGCTTGGGCAACCAGCGCGTCCAGGTTTTCCATGTACAGACTCCAGATACGAAAATAGGGGAAGAGCTTTTGAAGGCTCTTCCCCTATCGATGACGTTTTACACCCGACGACGCAAAGCGCCGCCGGATGATTGTCGTGGGTACTTAAGCCAGGACGGCTTTAGCTTTCTCGACAATCGCAGCAAACGCCGCTTTTTCGTTCACTGCCAGGTCGGCCAGAACCTTGCGGTCGATTTCGATCGACGCTTTTTTCAGGCCAGCGATCAGACGGCTGTAGGACAGACCGTTGGTGCGGGCACCGGCGTTGATACGAGCGATCCACAGAGCGCGGAACTGACGCTTCTTCTGGCGACGGTCACGGTAGGCGTATTGGCCAGCCTTGATGACAGCCTGCTTGGCAACGCGGAATACGCGCGAGCGTGCACCGTAGTAGCCTTTAGCCAGTTTCAGAATTTTCTTGTGACGCTTACGAGCGATGACGCCACGCTTTACACGAGCCATGAGTAACTTCCTCTATCGTTGACCAGAATTAACGTACGCGCAGCATGCGCTCGACTTTTGCCACGTCAGACGGGTGCAGCAGGCTGGCACCGCGCAGTTGACGCTTACGCTTGGTCGACATTTTGGTCAGGATGTGGCTCTTGAAAGCGTGCTTGTGCTTGAAGCCGGAAGCGGTTTTCAGGAAACGCTTCGCAGCACCGCTCTTGGTTTTCATTTTTGGCATGTTGGAACTCCGCATTCGATAAAATTACACATAATCATCAGGCCTGCCGTGCCCGGGAGATTACTTCTTCTTTTTGGGGGCGATGACCATCATAAGCTGGCGTCCTTCCATCTTCGGATGCTGCTCAACGGTGCCGTATTCGGCGAGGTCAGCTTCGACCCGCTTCAACAGCTCCATGCCCAGCTCCTGGTGGGCCATCTCACGGCCGCGGAATCTCAGAGAGATCTTGGCCTTGTCCCCATCGCTAAGGAAACGTACCAGGTTGCGTAGTTTTACCTGGTAATCCCCTTCTTCCGTCCCTGGACGAAACTTGATTTCTTTGATCTGGATCTGCTTCTGGTTTTTCTTGGCTTCGTTGGCCTGCTTCTTCTTCTCGAAGAGGTGCTTGCCGTAGTCCATGACCTTGCAGACAGGCGGTTGCGCGTCTGCAGAGATCTCCACCAGATCCAGCTTCGCTTCATCAGCGATACGCAGCGCTTCATCAATCGAGACGATGCCAATCTGCTCGCCGTCAGCGCCAATTAACCGAACCTCGCGTGCCGAGATATTCTCGTTGATCGGGGCTTTCGGTGCAGTTCGTTTATCGTTTCTCATTTCACGCTTAATAGTCATTACTCCGATTCTAGGCGACCGCGCTGAGCCACGGCGTCAGCGAGCAGTTGGGTGAATTGGGAGACGGGCATGGAGCCCAGGTCTTTGCCATCACGGGTACGCACTGCAACGGTCTGCGTTTCGACTTCGCGGTCCCCTATAACCAGAAGGTATGGGACCTTGAGCAAAGTATGCTCGCGGATTTTAAAGCCGATCTTCTCATTTCTCAAGTCGGACTTGGCACGGAAGCCAGCCCCATTGAGGGATTTTTCCACTTCGAGTGCGAAATCGGCCTGCTTGTCGGTGATGTTCATGATCACCGCCTGGGTCGGGGCCAGCCACGCCGGGAATACGCCCGCGTAGTGCTCGATCAGCATGCCGATGAAGCGCTCGAAGGAACCGAGGATCGCACGATGCAACATGACCGGGCGCTTACGGTTGTTATCTTCGGCGATATAGCTGGCATCCAGACGCTCCGGCAGGTTCGGATCGTACTGCAGGGTGCCGCACTGCCAGTTACGGCCAAGGCAGTCACGCAGGGTGAATTCGATCTTCGGACCGTAGAAAGCGCCCTCGCCCGGCTGGTATTCCCACTCCAGGCCCGACTCGTTCAGCGCATCGGCCAGGGCGCCTTCGGCGCGGTCCCACAGCTCTTCGGAGCCCACGCGCTTGGCGGGACGGGTCGAGAGCTTCATGGCGATGTCGGTGAAGCCGAAGTCCTTGTAGACATCCAGGGTGAGCTTGATGAAGTCGGCCGCTTCTTTCTTCACCTGATCTTCGGTGCAGAAGATGTGGGCGTCGTCCTGAGTGAAGCCACGCACACGCATGATGCCGTGCAGGGCGCCGGACGGCTCGTTACGGTGGCAGGCACCGAACTCGGCCAGGCGCAGCGGCAGGTCACGGTAGGACTTCAGGCCCTGGTTGAACACCTGCACGTGGCACGGGCAGTTCATCGGTTTTACCGCGAAATCGCGACTTTCCGACGAAGTGGTGAACATGTTCTCGGCGTAGTTGGACCAGTGGCCGGAACGCTCCCAGAGGATGCGGTCGACGACCTGCGGCGTCTTGATCTCCAGGTAGCCGTTTTCGCGCTGCACACCACGCATGTACTGCTCGAGCACCTGATAGACGGTCCAGCCGGCCGGGTGCCAGAAGACCATGCCCGGAGCTTCTTCCTGCAGGTGGAAGAGGTCCAGCTGCTTGCCGATCTTGCGGTGGTCGCGTTTTTCGGCCTCTTCGATGCGCTGGATGTAGGCAGCCAGTTGCTTCTTGTCAGCCCAGGCGGTGCCGTACACACGCTGCAGCTGCTCGTTCTTGGCATCGCCGCGCCAGTAGGCACCGGACAGCTTGGTCAGCTTGAAGGCTTTGAGGAAGCGGGTGTTCGGCACGTGCGGGCCACGGCACATGTCGACGTATTCTTCGTGGTAGTACAGGCCCATGGCCTGTTCGTCCGGCATGTCCTCGACCAGGCGCAGCTTGTAGTCTTCGCCACGGCTCTTGAACACGTCGATGACTTCGGCGCGCGGGGTCATCTTCTTGACGACGTCGTAGTCCTTGTCGATCAGCTGTTGCATGCGCTGTTCGATGGCGGCCATGTCTTCTGGGGTGAAGGGGCGCTCGTAGGCGATGTCGTAGTAGAAGCCTTCGTCGATCACCGGGCCGATCACCATCTTGGCGGTCGGGTACAGCTGTTTCACTGCGTGGCCGACCAGGTGGGCGCACGAGTGACGGATGATCTCCAGTCCCTCTTCATCTTTAGGGGTGATGATCTGCAGGGTGGCGTCGTTCTCGATCAGATCGCAGGCGTCGACCAGCTTGCCATCGACCTTGCCGGCCAGGGTGGCCTTGGCGAGGCCCGCGCCAATGGAGGCGGCGACTTCGGCAACGGTGACGGCCTTGTCGAACGTACGTTGACTGCCATCGGGAAGAGTAATTACGGGCATGGCGCCTCCTCTCCTAGTGGTGACCCCTACCAAAGGTCACATGGGTTGGGATGAGCCAGTACAAGATCCGACCTGCCTTTCCCGCGGGAAAGCCTGCCTCACAGTGGCAGGAGCCTTTCGGCCAACCAGGGACGAACCAGAGTGACTGGAAAGAAAAATGGAAAACAGCTGCCAGGGTGCAGCTGCAAGCCGAGCATGCTAGCACGCGGCTTGGGCGGCAGGCAGAAATATTTGGAAATTAAGCCGTCTGGGTGAACTTGTTTGGAAAATTCCACCTCAGAGTTTCTGAAGCATCCTACTCTTGATGAGATCTAACCCAAGGAGTGTGTGGTTATGCGACTTCAGTCTCTTCTGGCCCTGACCGCCGCCAGCGCCCTGCTGCTGCCCCTGGCGGCACATGCCGAGTGGCCTGCCGGCAAGAAAGGCGCCTATATGGAGCAGTGCGTCCAGGTGGCGTCGGCTCAAGGTGTCGATGCAAAAACAGCGGACCAGCACTGCAAGTGCGGCGCTAATGCGATCGAAAAGAACTTCACCAAGGCGGAAATCGAAGACCTGGACAGCAAGGACGGCGTCGACGCCAAGTTGATGCAGCGGGCGCAAACCGTGGTACGTCAGGCCTGCGCACCGAAAAGCTGAGCCTTTTTTGCGGGGCAATCCACGCATTATTTGCCGTGGATCAGTATCCTGCGAAGGTAACAGGCGCTAGATACGCAGAATTAGACTATGATGTCGCCGGTGCTGCGTAGCCTCGGCAACATCGCACCTCGAAAAAAAACCATGTTTCTGGAGATTCACCCCATGTCCAATCGCCAAAACGGCACCGTCAAATGGTTCAATGATGAAAAAGGCTACGGCTTCATCACCCCAGCAGGCGGCGGCGACGACCTGTTCGTACACTTCAAGGCCATCGAAACCGACGGCTTCAAGAGCCTGAAAGAAGGCCAGTCCGTTTCCTTCGTTGCCGAACGCGGTCAGAAGGGCATGCAGGCTGCGCAGGTTCGTCCGGAGTAATTCGGATCGAATACAAAAAACCCGCCTTCATGGCGGGTTTTTTGTGGGTGTTCGCTTTTGGCAGCGGGAAGCCATTGCCTTGGATTTACCCGCGAATGCGATAGTGAAACCACCGACGCATTCGCAGGCGAAGCCTCAACCGCAGTTGACGCGGGTCACCACACCTTTGTCATCGACGTTCAGGTTCAGCCGCTCGGAGCGGTATTCCAGGGTGATCACGTCATGAGGCTTGAGGATGCGTGCCAGTTGCGAACCGCTGGCCTTGCGCGCCTGCTCCAGCAGCGCCGGGGTGGCCTGCTTGCCGATGGTGAAGTCGGCGCCGCTGGCCTCGCAGCGACCGCCGTTGTCGGCCGAAGTGCCTGGGGCCTTGTCGCCACCGCTAGAAGAACCGCCTGTGCTGCAACCTGCCAGGACTGCAGCCGCCAGCAAGGTCGCCAGGTAAGCACGGGTACGGAACATGAATCCTCCTAATCATCATGGGAACTGTCTCATGCGACAGCTCCGCTCAACTTTTGTTGCAAAACCGGGCAAGTCTGCCTGAACCGGCCCCTGATGGCGAAAGGGAATCGTGACTGGATTTTGCGCCATACGCCTGGCGGTTTATTCGCCAGCGGTCGTGCGACGAATGCAAAGGCATGATTTACTGCAACAACCGGAGCGCAGCACGCCTCCCTTCGAACGCCAGGGTCCGGTGTTCGACCCTTAGCCCAGGCTTGCCACGAGAGCCTCCCATGAGCAGCCACAGCATCGACGCCGACATCAAGGTCAAATGGGCCGAGGGCCAGAGCGCCTACAGCCCCAGCACCCCTGAAGAACTGCTGCTGATCGCCATCGACTTGTTGGTCCGCGACCGCGGCAGCGAAGCAGCGCGCAGCTTCATCGAGCAGGTGTTCGAGCGCTACGCCCCGCACGCCGCTATTGCAATCGAGCCAAGCGCTCGCTGAGCAGGTCGAAAAAACCCTGGGCATCGCCCTCGTTCAGCCACAGCACATTGGCCGGACACTTGAGCACCGCGTACCAGTCAACGATGGTCTGGCCAAAGGTCGGGCCTTCACGGCTGTCGACCTCCAGGTGGGCCCGCCTGCCGCTGAACAGCTCGGGCTGGATCAGGTAGGCGATGACACTGGCATCGTGCACCGGGCCACCAGGCATGCCGTACAGGTCCATGTCGTGCTTGACGTAGGCGTCGAGAATATCCACCACACGCTGACTGGCCTGATTGTTGATGGCCGCCAATTGTTTGAAGCGCGCTTCGCTGGTAATCACCTTGTGGGTCAGGTCCAGGGGCACGTAGGTGAGCTTGACGCCGCTGGCCAGCACCACCTGCGCAGCATGGGGGTCGGCGTAGAGGTTGAACTCGGCCACCGGGGTTATGTTGCCGCCATTGAAGTGAGCACCACCCATTACCACCACTTCCTTGATGCCTTTGGCGATCTCGGGCTTCTGGATCAACGCCAGGGCCAGGTTGGTCTGCGGGCCGAGCATGGCCAGGATGATGCTGTGAGGCTCGGCGTGGGACAGCGTATCGACCAGGTACTGCACGGCATTGCCCTGGGCCAGCCCCTGTTTGGGCTCGTGGACCTTCACCCCCTCCAGGCCCTCCCGACCATGGATATCGTCAGCGTAGATCGGCTTGCGCACCAGCGGGCGCCCTGCCCCGGCGTAGACCGGGATGTCTTCGCGCCCAGCCCATTCCCGCGCGAGGCGAGCGTTGCGCGAGGTCTTGTCCAGGCGCACGTTGCCGGCCACGGTGGTGATGGCGCGGATGTTCAGGTCCTCGGGCGAGGCCATGGCGAGCAGCAGCGCGACGACGTCGTCGGCACCCGGGTCGGTGTCGATGATCACATCCCGCGGGGCGGCCTGGAGGGTGGTGGTGGCCACGGCTGACATAAGGATGACTCCTTTGAGGAGGTGTTTGAGCATGGGGGCACTCCTTGTTGCCTTCGGTATTGGGGCCGGGTTGCGGCCCTTCGCGGGTAAACCCGCTCCCACAGGGTTCGGCGCAGGACCGGGCTTACCCGCGAGTGAGCCTTGACCTCAGAACGTGACACCCGCCACTAGCGCGATGTTGCTGTAGGGCTTGCACTCTCCGGTTCGCACCACGGCCTTGGCCCGGCGGCAGAGCTCTTTGAACGCTTGATGGGTCAGCAGCTCGCGCACGCCCAGTTGTCCTTGCAACCCCTGTACCTGCGCCAGGGCCGGTGGCGCCACCTCGAGCATCTGCTCGGCCAGCACATGCCGCTCCACTTGCATCTCTTCCAGCACCGCCTGCAACACACTGGCGAAATCCGGCACACCGGGCGTTACGGCCAGATCGATCAGTTCCACGCCCGGCGGCACCGGCAGCCCGGCATCGCCGATCACCAGGATGTCGCCGTGGCCCAGCCCGGCGATCACCCTGGACAACGCCACATTCAACAATCCGGTCTTCTTCATGGCGCAAGCTCCGCCAAATAGGGGATCGAAGGCTGGGCGCCCACGCGGGTCACCGACAACGCCGCGGCCCGCTGGCCGAAGGCGATGGCCTCGCCCTCCTCCAAGCCCCGCACCAGGCCGGCAGCGAAGCCGCCGATAAAGGTATCCCCCGCCGCCGTGGTGTCCACCGGCTGGACCACCGGGGCGGGAAAATGCCGGCTACCCGCAGGGCTGACGAACAACGCCCCCTGCGCCCCCAGTGTGACGATCACCTTGCCCGCGCCCAGTTGCAACAGCCGTTCACCCGCGCGGCGTGCGCTGTCGATGTCGGTCACCGGCAGCCCGGTCAAGGCTTCGGCCTCGCTCTCGTTGGGCGTGAGGTAATCGATGTGGGCGAACCAGTCCGACGGCAGCGGGCCGGTGGCAGGCGCGGGGTTGAGGATCACTGTCTTGCCCAGCTCACGCCCACGGGCCAGCGTCCAGGCCACCGTAGCCATGGGCACTTCCAGCTGGCAGATGATCACCTCGGCCGCCTGCAACAGAGCGTCGAAACGCTGCACGGACGCCGGCGTCAGTTGGCCGTTGCCACCAGGGATGATGACGATGGAGTTCTGGCTGGCGGCATCGACCATGATCAGCGCCACGCCGCTGGAGACGCCCGGACATACGCCCACCGCCTGGCAATCGATGCCCTCCTGCTCCAGGGCCTTGCGCAGTTGCTGGCCATAGGCGTCGTCGCCCACATTGCCGACCATGGCCACGTTGGCCCCGAGCCGAGCCACGGCCACCGCCTGGTTGGCGCCCTTGCCGCCGGGCACAGTGAAGAAGCTGTCGCCGGCCAGCGTCTCGCCGGGCCGGGGCAAACGCTGGGTGCGGGCCACCAGGTCCATGTTGAGACTGCCGACCACCACGACCTTGGCGCTCATGGTCACTCCTTAACGGTAATCATTGAACAGGTCCGGGCGCGGCCCGGTGGATTCACGCAGCACGATGCGCGGAGCGACGATTCGCTGCTCCACGCCGCCGCTGCGGGGTGTGGTGATGCGCGAGAGCAGCAGTTGCGCGGCGCTTTCGCCCAGCTCGCGGATCGACTGACCAACCGTGGTCAACGGCGGGTACACGTAGCGGCTGAGCTCGATGTCGTCGAAGCCGACCACCGACAACTCGCCCGGCACGTGGATGTTGCGCTCGGCCGCCGCACGCAACACGCCAAAACCGATCATGTCGTTGCCGGCGAAGATCGCCGTGGGCCGCGGGCCGTCGAGCAGGTGCACCGCGGCGGCGTAGCCACCGGGGCTGCTGAAATCACTGTGCAGAATGCGGTTTTCGACCTCCGCCACGCCCTGCTCGGCCATCGCCCGACGGTAGCCCGCCAGGCGCAACTGGGCAGGCCCTGAGTCGGCCGGCCCGCCGATGCAGGCGATGTCGCGATGGCCCAGGTCCAGCAGGTGCCGGGTGGCGAGGTAGCCGCCCTGTTCGTGGTCGATGCGTACCAGGTCGGCATCGATGCCATCCAGGGCGCGATCGACGATGACCATCGGCGTGCGCACGCAGGCCAGGCTTTCCAGCAAGTCGCTGTCCTGGCCGACCGAGGCGACGATCAGGCCGTCAATGCGCTTTTCCAGCAACACCCGCAGGTAGCTGCGCTGCTTTTGCGGGTTGTCGTCGGAGTTGCAGAGGATCACGCAATAACCGTTGCGCTCACAGCCGTCCTCGATACCCCGGGCCAACTCGGCGAAGTACGGGTTGACGCTGTTGGGCACCAGCAGGCCGATGGTGGCGGTGCTACGGGCCTTGAGCGAACGGGCAACGGCGCTGGGCACGTAGTCGAGCTCGGCGATGGCCGCCTCGACCTTCAGGCGCACATGCTCGCTGACCGGGCGGGTCTTGTTCAGTACATGGGACACGGTGGTGTAGGAAATACCTGCCAGTGCCGCGACGTCTTTGATGGTTGCCATGGGTTCAGTTCCGCCGGCCTGCGCGCCGGCTCCGGTAAGTGTCGAGCACCACGGCGATCACGATGACCGCCCCGGTGATGATGCGCTTGGTGGGTTCGGAGGCGCCGATCTGCGCCAGCCCCGCGGCCAGCACGGAGATGATCAGGACGCCGAAGAAGGTACTGATGACCGAGCCGCGCCCGCCCATCAGGCTGGTGCCGCCGATGACCACGGCGGCGATGACCTGCAGCTCCAGGCCAGCGCCGGCATTGGGGTCGGCGGCCTCCAGGCGGGAGATCTGGAACAGCGCGGCCACGCCCGCGAGCAGGCCCATCAAGGCGAACACCAGCACCTTGTAGGGGCGCGGGTCGATGCCGGCAAGGCGCACGGCCTCTTCGTTGGTGCCGATGCCGATCAGGTAGCGGCCGAACACCGTGCGGGTCAGCACCAACTGGGCGACGACGATGACCAGCAAGGCAATGATGAAGGCTGGCGAAATACCGAAGGCGATGGGGTTGGAGAACCAGGCAAAGGCATCGCCGATGTAGGCGGTGCGTGAGTCGGTGAACTGGTAGGCCAGACCTCGGGCCATCTCCAGCACGCCCAGGGAGACGATGAACGATGGGATGCGCCAGGCCACCGTGATGCCACCGGTGACGCTACCGGCCAGCGCCGCCACGGCCATGCCCAGCAACGCCGCAGGCAACGGGCTCCAGCCCCAGCCCAGGATCGCCACGCTGACCGCCGAGGCGGCCAGGGCCAACACCGAGCCCACCGACAGGTCGATGCCGCCGATGATCAGCACGAAGGTCATGCCCACCGCCAGCACCATGAGGTCCGGGATCTGGTTGGCCAGGGTACTGAAGGTGGCGTAGGACAGGAAGTGGCTGCTCAGGAACGAGAACAGCACGATCATCGCCAGCAACGCGCCGGCCAGGCCCAGGTAGGTACCCAGGCCGAAGTAATTGGCGCTGCGGCGCGCGGGGGCGCGGCCCGGGGTGTCGAGAGGTGTGGTCTTCATGGGTCCATCCTGGGAGCTGCTTCGTGCAGCAGTGCGTCACGTTTCTGATAGCCGGCGAAGGCGGCGGCGAGCAGTTGATCCTGGCTCCAGCGCTCGCGGTCGAAGGTATCGATCAGCCGGCCCGCCGAAAGCACGGCGATGCGATCGCAGATCAGCATCAGCTCGCGCAGGTCGCTGGACACCACCACCAAGGCCTTGCCCTGGCGCGCCAGTTCGGCCAGCAGGCCATAGATGTCGAATTTGGCGCCGACGTCGATGCCCCGGGTCGGCTCGTCGAACAACAGCACCTGGCAGTCGCGCTCCAGCCAGCGGCCGATCACCACTTTCTGCTGGTTGCCGCCGGAGAGCTCGCCCACGGCCTGGGCCGGGCTGGCGCTGCGGATGCGCATGGCGTTGATCTGGCGCAGCGCCTGGGCGCGCTCGGCCTCGGCGTCGAGTATGCCCGCGCGGGACACCGCCCCCAGGTTGCCCAAGGCAATATTGGCGCTGATCGATTGGGACAGCAGCAAGCCTTCGCCCTTGCGGTCCTCGGTGATCAACGCGATACCCGCGCGCACCGCCGCCTTGGGCGAATCGAGGGTGACCGGCTGCAAGGGCTGGCCAAGTTCAATCTGCCCGCTGTCGGCGCGGTCGGCGCCGTAGATCAGGCGCAATAGCTCGGTGCGCCCGGCGCCAATCAGGCCGGAGATGCCAAAGATCTCCCCTGCCCTGACCTCGAACGACACCTCGCGCACCTTGTCGCCACGGCTGAGCTTGTGGACCTTGAGCAGCGTCTGGCCGATCTCGCGACGGCCGAGGTCGATATGCTCACCCAGCTCGCGACCGACCATGAGGTTGACCAGCTCGGCGCTGCTGTAACGCTGGATCGGCTCGACGCACACCAGCTTGCCATCGCGCAGCACGGCGATGCGCTGGGCCACGCGCTGCAGCTCTTCCAGGCGATGGGAGATATAGACGATGGCCACGCCGCGCTGGCGCAGGCGTTCGATCTGGGTGAACAGCAGCTCCACTTCGCGAGCGGTGAGCATCGCCGTGGGCTCGTCGAAGATCAGCACATGGCAATCGCCAATGAGGTTGCGGGCGATCTCCACCATCTGCTGATGGCCGATGCCCAACTCGCCGACCGGGGTGTCCGGGTCGATGGCATCCAGGCCGACCTGGGCCATGGCGGCGGTAGCCAGTTGACGCAGGCGTTTCTGGCTGATCCAGCCGGCGCGGCTGGGCAGGTTGTCGAGGAACAGGTTCTCGGCCACGGTCAGGGTGGGCAGCAGGTTGAGCTCCTGCATCACCATGCGCACGCCCAGGCGCTCGGCCGCGCTGCGACTGCCGGGCGCGTAGGGCTCGCCGCGATAACGCATCTGCCCTGTGGTGGGCGTTTCCAGGCCGCTGATGAGCTTGGACAGCGTGCTCTTGCCCGCGCCGTTCTCGCCGGTGAGCGCCAGTACTTCGCCGGCGCGCAGCTCCAGCGTCACATCGCCGAGCACCGGTTGGGTGTAAGTCTTGCCCAGGCCGCTGACAGCGAGGGTGACCTCATTCGCTTCTCTCATGGCAAACACCCCGCCCCAGGGAACGCAGCGGTCTTGTATTGGCTGTGCTGGCCTATTGGCGGGCGAGCCCGCTCCCGCAGGCCTTGCGCAGTCCTCGAGAACCTTGCTGTACCCAGGGGAACGGGGTTACCGACGAAACAGGCGCCGCGATGCCACGTCATTATTCGGTAACCAGTTCGACCGGGGTCTGAATGACGTTGTCGGCGTCCACCGCAGGCTTTTCGCCCTTGAGCATCTGCAAGGCCGCCTGGATGCCGAACACCGCCTGGTCGGCGCCATGCTGCTCGAGGGTGGCGAGCACACGGCCGTCCTTGAGCATGGGCTTGATGGCGCGGATGTTGTCGTAGCCCACCACCTGAACCTGGCCGGTCTTGCCCGCCGCCCGCACCGCCGACACAGCGCCCAGGGCCATGCTGTCGTTACCGGCCAGCAATGCCTTGAGATCGGGGTATTCGTTGAGCATGGCGGCGGCGACGACGTTGCCCTTGTCGATCTCCCAGTTGCCCGACTGCACCGAGACCACCTTCATCTGCGCAGCTTCCATGGCGTCCTTGAAGCCTGCGGTGCGCTGCTGGGCGTTGGTGGTGGTCGGCACGCCCTCGATGATACCGACCTGGTCACCGGCCTTGAGCTTATGCTGGGCCAGGTAGTCGCCGACCAAGCGTGCGCCTTTGCGGTTGTCGGGGCCGACGAAGGGCACGCTCAGGCCTTTGCTCTTGAGCACGTCGGGGTCGAGGCGGTTGTCGATGTTGACCACGGTGATGCCTGCATCCATGGCCTTCTTGATCACCGGCACCAGGGCCTTGGAGTCGGCCGGGGCGATGACCAGGGCGTTGACGCCGGAGACGATCATCTGCTCGACAATGCGGATCTGGTTGCCAGTATCGGATTCGTCCTTGATGCCGTTGGCCACCAAGTCGAAATCATCAGCGTGGGTTTTCTGGTAGGTCTTGGCGCCGTCTTCCATGGTCAGGAAGAACTCGTTGGCCAGGGATTTCATGACCAGGGCGACCTTGGGTTTGTCCTGGGCCTGGGCGGCGGACACGGGGAGTGTGAGGGCAAGCGTGGAGAGGACAGCCAGGGCCAGCAAGCGGCCGGGGAATGGCAATTTCATGAATTTGACTCCGAATCTTGTGTTTTTTATCGGATCGCAAACGTTTGCGTTGCCTAACTATGGAAACAAGACCTGCTTTTGTCAAATCCATCACGCGGTTTTGCCCAGGCCGCGTACGTCGGGATTATCCGAAAAATTTCCGAAAAACCGAACACCTTTTCCTACTTTCATTCGGGATACCGAACGGAACAGGCTGTCATGCAGCCCGAACCAGTCACACAGGAATGTCGTAACGCGCCCTGATCACGGCCTCACGCAGCCCTCGCCGAGGCCCCGCACCCTGCTGGTACGAAACCTGCCTGCTCTAGGGCGGCGACACAGCCAACCATCTCATTTGGAAGAGAGAAAATAAAAACATGAACGCTGCAGTGAAAACCTTCGCCCCAAGCGCCCTCGCCCTGTTGCTGATCCTGCCGACCGGCCTTAGCGCCAAGGAAGCCGAGCAACAGCAGAAACTGGCCAACGTAGTCATTCTCGCCACCGGCGGCACCATTGCCGGCGCCGGTGCCAGTGCCGCCAACAGCGCCACCTACCAGGCCGCCAAGCTCGGTGTCGACAAACTCATCGCCGGCGTACCGGAGCTGGCCACCTTGGCCAACGTGCGTGGCGAGCAGGTGATGCAGATCGCCTCCGAGAGCATCAGCAACGACGACCTGCTCAAGCTTGGCAAACGCGTCGCGGAGCTGGCCGACAGCAAGGATGTCGACGGCATCGTCATCACCCACGGCACCGATACCCTCGAAGAAACCGCCTACTTCCTCAACCTGGTGGAGAAGACCGACAAGCCAATCGTGGTCGTCGGTTCCATGCGTCCGGGTACTGCGATGTCCGCTGACGGCATGCTCAACCTGTACAACGCCGTAGCAGTGGCCAGCGACAAGCAGTCCCGCGGCAAAGGGGTGCTGGTGACCATGAACGACGAGATCCAGTCCGGCCGTGACGTGAGCAAGTCGGTCAACATCAAGACCGAAGCGTTCAAGAGCGCCTGGGGCCCAATGGGCATGGTGGTCGAAGGCAAGTCCTACTGGTTCCGCCTGCCGGCCAAGCGCCATACCGTCAACTCGGAGTTCGACATCAAGCAGATCAGCGCCCTGCCCCAGGTGGACATCGCCTATGGCTACGGCAACGTAACCGACACCGCCTACAAGGCCCTGGCACAAAATGGCGCCAAGGCCCTGATCCACGCGGGCACTGGCAATGGTTCGGTATCGTCGCGGGTGGTGCCAGCCCTGCAAGAGCTGCGCAAGAACGGTGTTCAGATCATTCGTTCGTCCCACGTCAATCAGGGTGGTTTCGTGCTGCGCAACGCCGAACAGCCTGACGACAAGAACGACTGGGTCGTGGCCCATGACCTGAATCCGCAGAAGGCGCGGATCCTGGCGATGGTGGCGATGACCAAGACCCAGGACAGCAAGGAGCTGCAGCGGATCTTCTGGGAGTATTGATTCGTTGCCATGAAGTCGGGCCGGCGCGTTGTCTGAGCCGGCCCATTCGCGGGTAAACCCGCTCCCACAGGGTCCAGTGCGGACAAGGGAGGAGCGGGTTTACCCGCGTCTGCATTCTCTGGGTGAGTGAACCAATTCCATTCCTGCGGTCATAGACGCTTTTCGCCTTACACGCTGTTGCGAAATAGCCTACAGTGAAATACTGTATGCGCATACAGCAAAACAAGGAAAAGCCCCGTGGCCAGTACCTCTGCAGCATCGCCTAGCACCTACGAACAACTGGGTCTGCGCATCCAGAAGATCATCAACAGCCCCATTGCCCAGCGCAGCCGCGCGGCCTTGATCTTCCGCCTGGAGCACGAGTCGCCCGACGACTGGGAAACCCTGCTCGAGGAAATCGCCGAAAACGACAACGTCACCCTCGCCCACCGCGATGACGGCGGCGTGCAGATCTTCTGGACCGTGCCCAAGGAAGACTGACCGCGCATGAGAGTTTCGCTTTTCGCAGGCCTGTGCCTGCTGTTCACCGCTGTCACCGCCCACGCCGACGCCCCGCGCACCTTCCAGGAAGCCAAAAAAGTCGCCTGGCGCCTGTATGCACCGCAATCCACCGAGTTCTACTGTGGTTGCAAGTACAAAGGCAACAAAGTGGACCTGGCCTCCTGCGGCTACACCCCGCGCAAGAACGCCCAACGCGCTTCGCGCATCGAATGGGAACACATCGTGCCTGCCTGGCAGATCGGCCATCAGCGCCAATGCTGGCAGAACGGTGGACGCAAGAACTGCTCGCGCCACGATGAGGTGTACAAACGCGCCGAAGCCGACCTGCACAACCTGGTGCCGAGCATCGGCGAGGTCAATGGCGACCGCAGCAACTACAGCTTCGGCTGGCTGCCCGAGCAACAGGGCCAGTACGGCAGTTGCCTGACCCAGGTGGACTTCAAGGCCAAGAAAGTGATGCCGCGCCCGTCGATCCGCGGGATGATCGCGCGCACCTACTTCTATATGAGCAAGCAGTACAACCTGCGCCTGTCCAAGCAGGACCGG
Source organism: Pseudomonas sp. PKS (assembly GCF_051913525.1). Lineage (NCBI taxonomy): Bacteria > Pseudomonadati > Pseudomonadota > Gammaproteobacteria > Pseudomonadales > Pseudomonadaceae > Pseudomonas > Pseudomonas sp. PKS. Next base: position 142,047 of record NZ_JBEGDO010000005.1, read on the forward strand.
CAGTTGTTCGAGGCCTGGAACAAGACCTATCCACCGCAGACCTGGGAGTTGCAGCGCAACCAACAGGTGGCGTGCGTGATGGGCCATGGCAACGACTTCGTCGGGCCGGTGAACATGCAGGCCTGTGGCTGATCAGTTGAGGGTCTGCAGGTAGGCGCTGGCCTGCTGGTAGCGGCAAAGCCGGGCCAGGTCCGCCGGGCCCGGGCATGGGATACGCGACAGGTCACTGTTGTCGGCCAGATCCGCCAGCTTGACCTGCCGCGCCAGCGGGTCGCCCCCCAGGCGTACCACGAACGCTTCGTAGCTCTCGCCCTCGCGCCGGCTCAACGCTAGCACGGCAGCGAGGATCTTCAGGGGGAAGCCTTCGCGCGCGAGGTCCGACAGGGTCAGCGGGGTGTCCTCCAGTACGTCGTGGAGCACCGCGACGATCCGTTGCTCGGGCGTCGAGACCCGCATCATCACCCGCAACGGGTGGAGAATGTAGGCCGCACCGCCCTTGTCATACTGCCCTTCATGCGCCCTGGCAGCGACGGCAATGGCCCGTTCCAGCGTAGACATGAGGCCTTTCCCCCTCAACCACCGGCTTCCCTGCAAGCATAGCCGCACACGCCCCGGACATGCATTTTTGACGGTCTGGGGCTGCCTTGCAGCCCCTGGCACTCAGCGCTGCGCGCCGTGCTGGATGACGATCGAGTCCGTCCCCAGGCGCGCCATGACATCGGCCTTGCGTGCCTCGGCCTCGGCCTTGGTGGGGAATGGCCCCATCAACACCACCGGCTTGCCATTGCGATACTCGACCGAGGACGGGATGCCTTTTTCGATCAGGCGGGCGGTCATGTCGGTCAAGGCGCCCATGTTGGCCCCCTGGATCACTTCCACATCCCAGCCTTCGGGAGCCGGCTGGTCAGCCAGGGCATCGGCGCGCCGTTGCAGCTCGGCACCGCCGCAGACCTCACGGATGCGCAGGTTGTTGCCGGTTTCATCGACGAGGATTTCATATTGGCCATCGTGCTTGATCGCCACATAACTGCGGTACGCCTCGTACTGCCCGGCGTCGTCCTTGCCGCGCACCTGGCCGCAGATCGAGCCCTGGGTGTCGATCCGCACGTTGGCGAACTTGGCCGTCTTGGGGTTGTGCAGGTGTTCGGCCACCTGTTTGTGGACACCCTCGACCTCGTTCTCACAGCCCGCCAGGGCCAGCACTGCCATTACCACTGCCAGTTTGCGCACGCGTCTACCTCCTGATTCGAAGCGGCGGATTCTAGCATGAGCGACACCTTGATCTGACTCAGCAACAGGGCATTGACCCAATAAATGCGCTGTCGGGCCATACTTTGTCCGGCAACTTTGGCAACTGTGCGCTACATATCATTGGAGGGCGCGCGACCTGGCGTTTCCACGACACCGTCACACGAACTCGAAACAAAGGCCACAGCGCAATGCCAATGTCCCAAGGAGAACCTGAATGAACTTGAAGTCGTTCGCTACTACCGTGTGCCTGTCCTCGTTACTGCTCTCAGGTTGTGCAAGCAAATACGTGGAGTCCGATCAGTATTCCGGCTTTCTGAAGGACTACAGCATCCTCAAGGAAGAAAAGTCCCCCTCCGGTGCGCCGGTGATGCGCTGGATCAAGCCTGGCGTCAACGTCAACGCCTTCCGCAGCGTCTACATCGAGCCCAGCCAGCTTTATCCGCGGCCACAGCCGACCGAGAAGGTCCCGCAGTCTACGCTCCAGGGCATCACCCAGTACTATGACCAGACCTTGAAATCGCACTTCTCCAAAGTCCTGCCGCTGGCCACCAGCCCTGGCCCGGGCGTGTTGGTCGTGCGCCCGGCGATCACGGCGGTCAGCGCCTCCACCAAGAGCCTGCGCCCTTATGAAGTGATCCCGATCGCCCTGATCGCCGCAGGTATCAGCACCGCCACCGGCATTCGTGACCAGGACACCAGCATCGCCACCGAGGCCGCCTTCCTCGATGGCAGCAACAACCAGCTGGTGGCCGAAGTGGTGCGCAAAGGCGCTGGTACGGAGCTGGAAAATTCGTCGCAAGTCATGCAGGCCAAGGATGCCAAGGCCGTGCTCGACGGTTGGGCACAGGACATGGTCAAGTCGTACCAGACCCTGAAGAAATAACCCCTGTAGGCGCTGCCCTTCGCCGTGGCGCCCGCTTCGCGGGTAAATCGGTTCGGTGCCCGATTTACCCGTGAAACCTGGACAGCCTCACGGCTTTGTCGCGGGCACGGCTTCCAGCAGCGCGCTCACGGCATCCAGATCACAGGCTTCGGCCAAGGCGCACATATGGGCCGCCAGCATCTCGAGCTCCTGCGGAAGAGCTTGCACCCATTCGAACAGGTCCGTGACCGCCCCCGCCTCGAGCAACACACTCAACTCCCGCAAGCGATGCGCATCCAGGCTGCTCAATTGGTGGATCACCAGCACCTGGTCGCACGGCACCTCATCCTCCCTGTCCTCCCTGCGATACCCCAGCCCCAGTAACTGCGCCAGCGTCTGGCGCAATGTCGCCAGGTTGACCGGCTTTATCAGCATGGCGTCGAACGCAGGGTGCGGTGGGCTGGGCAACAGCTGGCTGTGCTGGGTCGCCGAAATCAACACCACAGGCAGTGCAGGCCAACGCTCGCGCAATGCACCCAGCAACTGGGCGCCATTGAGCTTGGGCATCAGGTAATCGGTCAGGACCAACGCTGGTGGCTGCAGAGCGGTCGCGGCGAGCCGTGCCAGGCAATCCTCGCCATCCACCGCCGCCTGGACAGAGAACCCGCAATTGAGCAGTTCATCTACCAGCACATTGCGGATGTCTTCGTTGTCTTCGACCACCCACACCGTGCGCCCCTCCCCCAGAACCGGCGGCACGGCAATCGAGAAATCCAGCCATTGCGGCTCGGCGATCTGGCTCTCGCAAGCGACATTGACCGTCAGGCAAAACCCGATGCGCGTCCCGTCCCCAACGGCGCTGTCGACCTCTAACTTCGCGCCCATCAGCCCCAACCAATGATCGACGATGGCCAAGCCGAGGCCACTGCCCTCCACATCGTGGGCGTGGCTGCGAAAGAAAGGCGCAAACAGGTTCGGCAAATCTTCTTTGGCAATGCCAAGGCCTGTGTCGTGCACGCAGAAATGCAGGTTCACGCAGCCCACCTTCCCCGGGGTGTCCGTCGCCCGCACCTTCAGGCCGATCATGCCGTCGCGGGTGAACTTGGCGGCGTTGTCCAGCAGATTGATCAACACCTGGCGAAGGCGCTTGGCATCGACTTCCACCACGGGCGGGACAGCCCCGGACAGGTCGAACGAGAACTTGTTGTTGCGTCGCAGGGCCAGGACCTGTGCCTCCATGACCACCGAGTCCAGCACACCATGAAAGTACACCGGCGCAACGAGCAAGGTTTGTCCCGAGGTGCCTTTGGCGTAGTCGATCAGGTCGCTGACCAGCGCCAGCATGTGGTTGGCGCTCTTGAAGATCACCCCCGCCTTTCGTGTGATCGCGCCCCCTTCGGCTTGCAGCAGCTGCGCATAGCCGATGATCGAGGTCAGCGGCGAGCGCAGGTCGTGGCTGACCCGACCGAGAAACTCGATCTTTGCCTGGCTGGCGTTGTTGGCTTCGACCACGGCGGTCTGAAGCGCCCGCGTACGCTGGGCCACGGCCTTTTCCAGACGGTGCTTTTGCTGGCGCTCGCTCTGAAGCAACGCCTGCTCGATCTGCTTGCGCCTGACCTGCTGCTCGAGGGTGAACAAGCCGATGATGCCGACGATGATGCCCAACCGGATGAGCATGGCCGAGATGCTGAACAGCCCGTCGTAGTTGATGGCAAAGGTGTAGTTAAAGGTGAACCACAGGCTTTCCAGCCAGATGAACAGGAACAGAACCAGCAGCACCTGGCGATAGGGGTTGCCGCGCAAGGCGGTGCGCGATATCGAGAAAGGCCATGCCAGCAGCACGGCCAGGCTCAGGTAGGCGCTGAGCGTGCGCAGCGTATTGTTGTCCCACAGTGCCTGGCTCAGGACCAGCGCCCCAATGAGCACCACGCTCGGCCAATAGAAGTACCGCCACGCTCGGCGCTGGCGAAGGTCGAGCAACAGCAGCGCCGAGGTCAGGAAGCTGAGCAGCGCGATCTGCCAGAACGTCATGCGCAGGGCCAGGCCGATGGATTGCAGCCCATCGAACAGCTGAAAGGTCAGGTAGCCCTCCTGTTCGGCCTGCATCGCGAAGGTCGCCAGCAGCCACAGGGCGAGTGTCATGAAGACCAGCTTCAGCCGCAGCAGCAGGATCGCCACCAGCGCCAGCACGCACCCGAACAGCACGGCATGCTGCAGCTGTTCGAGGCGGTCCTGGGCTTGCACGGCGTCCGCCTCCCACAACCTGAGTGACAGCGTGGGCCGGTTTTCGCTTTGAACCCGAATCAACAGATCGCTGGGTGCTCCGCCGACGAAGGTGATGGGCAGCAGATTCCGCTGACTGTGGATCGCGCGCGCGTCCATGGGCAGCGAAGGGCCAGTGCGCTGATGGTCGATCACCTCGCCGGTACGGGCATCGAGTTGGTAGAGATCGATGTCTCCGACTCGCCAGGGCGCAACCTCCAGCCAGCGCTCGGTGACCTGCTGGTCCGGTGCCTGGACCTTGAGCCTCAGCCAGAGCGTGGTATGACGACGCGGCGCACTCAGAAGCGCTTTGCTGGCTGGACGCCAACGTACCTGTTGCAGGGCCTGCTGTGCTTCAAGGGGATGTCCTGGAGTCTCTTCGAAGACCTGGACATTGCCGGTCAGCGCCTGGAACGGGGCGTGGAAGCTGCGTTGATCGAACACCGCCACCGAGCCGAAGGCCAGCAACAACAGCAAGGCCCCGAAAAAAACCGTGCATGCGCTGCGAGCATCAGTCGACATCGCCCGGCTCCATGTTGCCGCGCGCCTGGCGAAACTGATTGGGCGAGAGCCCGTAGCGGTCGCGAAATGCCGTCGAGAAGCTGGCGCCGCTGGTGAACCCCACCTCCAGGGCGATCGCCTGGGAGGCAAGACCGGTGTTGGACAGCAGGCGGCACGCCTCTTTCATGCGTTCCTCTCGCAGGAACTCGAACACCGTGACCCCGGCACACTGGCGAAAGGCTTCGTTCAGGCGCTTGCTGTTGGTGCCCACCTGCGCGGCCAGCTCGTGCAGGTCAGGGGTCGTGCTCAACGCATTCACCAACACGTTGCGCGCGGTCTGGAACAGTATGTTGTCGAGGTTGCGCACCGGTGCGGTCAGGGGTTCGTTCACCGAGGTGCTGTCCTGTTTGCGTCGTAGATGAATCACCAGCCGCAGACGGATCTCCTCCAGCCTGAAGGGTTTGACGATGTAGTCGACCGCACCGCACAGCAGGCCTTGCACCCGCTGGTCTGGCATGCCCGCGCCCGTCAGGAAGATCACGGGGATCTGCCGGGTCAATGCCGAGGCCTGCATCATTCGACAACAGGTCAGGCCATCGCAAACCGGCATCAGCACATCCATCAACACGATGTCCGGATTGATCAGCTGAACCTTCTTGAACGCATCCTGGCCGTTGCGCGCCAGATACACGCGGCAACCTTGCTGCTGCAGGTAGTCGGCGAGCAGCATCCGCTCATTGTCGACATCATCGACGACCAGGATACGCTGCCCTTGGAGGACGTCTGGCGCCAGATTTAGCGTCTCGATGAAACTCCCTCCTCTACCGACCGAATACAGGGCAGGCCCGCACCCTCACACAGGCCTGTGCAGCCGTTTTATCGCATGCCACTTTTGCGCGCTTCAACTGCGGATATTTCGCGAGCGCGTTCCCGACAACAAAAATTTCCCGCCAGCGAAAGACGCGGCCCCCCGGGCAAAAGCCACGCCCGGCCAATGGCTTGATAATCCTCGGTACACCGTGCTCGAAGTGCGACGTCCTCTTGACCATGGAGCCTCCCATGAACTTACGTTCCCTCGCCATCGGAAGCCGCTGCGCGCTTATTTTCTCGCTCATCGCCTTGTTGACGCTGGCGATCGGCGTGACTGCCATCCTGCAAACCCGATCCATGAACGCTTCGGCCGAACAAGTCCGCCAACACTGGCTGCCCGGTGTGATGGCCACCGGCGATATCAGCAACCACTTGGGGCGGATACGTTCGCTGGCCCTGCGCAACTTCATCGAACAAGACGCTGAAGACGTGCGCAGGATCGAATCGCTCAAGGGCGATGTTTCCAACGCCATGGCCGACTATGAAAAAACCCTCCAGAGCGAAGAAGACCGTGCCCTCTTCGTCACCTTCAGCCGCGCATACGCAAACTACCTGACAGTACTGGATACGGTCCTCGAAGCCCAGGGCGACAAGGCGGCGACCATGAACACCATCAAGCATGAGCTGTCCCCTCGGGCCGACAGCATGATGGCCGCCCTCAATGCCCTGCGAACCTTCAACTCCGACAGCGCAGACCGCGCTGCCGAAGCCAGCGAAAAGACCTATTACGAGGCGTTTTTCACCATCGTCGTGGCCCTGGTGGTCATCCTGCTCATGATGCTGCTCTGCTCGTTCCTGCTGACCCGCAGCATCGTGCGGCCGCTGGCGGATGCCATTACGGTCGCCCAGCGGATTTCGAGCAACGATCTGACCCAGGAGATCCGCGTCAGGGAGCGCGACGAGCCGGGCCAATTGCTGGCATCGCTCAAGCACATGCAGGACAGCCTGCGCCAGACCTTGCAGCACATCGCCCAATCCTCGGACCAGCTCGCCTCCGCAGCCGAAGAGCTCCACGCGGTGACCGAAGACACCAACCGTGGACTGCACCAGCAGAGCGCCGAAATCGAGCAGGCCGCAACCGCTGTCAACGAAATGACCGCAGCCGTCGAGGAAGTGGCCAGCAACGCAGTCAATACCGCCCAGGCCTCCGAGGACGCCGACAGTACCACGCGCCAGGGCCGCGAGAAGGTCGAGCAGGCACTGGGTTCGCTCCAGCAGCTGGTGGGCGATGTCAGCACGACCTCTGGGCAGATCGCCCAGCTGGCGCACCGCGCCAATGAGATCAACCGCGTGCTCGAGGTGATCGGCGAGATCGCCGAGCAGACCAACCTGCTGGCCTTGAACGCCGCCATCGAGGCGGCGCGGGCAGGCGAAGCCGGTCGTGGCTTCGCGGTGGTGGCCGACGAAGTACGCGCCCTCGCCCATCGCACCCAGCAGTCCACCGGAGAGATCGAACAGATGATCAGCGGCATCCGCTCCGGCACTGCGCACGCGGTCGATGCCATGCGCGCCAGTGAGAGCCGCGCCAACAGCACGCTGGAAATTGCCCAGGCGGCGGGCCACGCCCTGACGGTGATCTCCCAGTCCATGTCCACCATCAACGACCGCAACCTGGTGATCGCCAGCGCCTCCGAAGAGCAGGCTCAGGTCGCCCGGGAAGTCGATCGCAACCTGGTCAATATCCGTGACCTGTCGATGCAGACCTCCGCGGGCGCAAACCAGACCAGCGCGGCCAGCCAGGCGTTGTCCCAACTTGCGATCGAACTCAACGGCCTGGTGGCGAACTTCAAGATCTGACCACGGAGGGGCTTTTGACGATGAACGACATCCAATCACCGGAATTTGCCTTGTGGTCGTCAAGGCACGTGCACTTTAAGGGGTTCACCGAGTCCGAGTACGACGAGGCCATCCTGGAGGCCCAGTTGCTCCGACAGAAGGGGTTGGTGACCGAGCAGGAGTGGATTCAAATGGTGAAGGCGGCGAACCTACTTCTGGCCCGGGCTACGTCCTGAGCGGGCTCCGCGCCACGGCTCACGGCGGTGGAATCAGGTCCAACGTGCGCTCCACTTCCTCGATGTCGACCCTGAAACCGTCGCCATCGGGGGTGCCGACCACATAGGCGAAATGCTGGTTGTCGCGGTCGGTGTGGTACTTGTAGTAGCTGACGAAGCGATTGGGCGGCTGCAGGGCGAGCAATGCACCGCCCGGTTGCAGGACATTGACCCCATGCACCAGCTGGCTGCCCTCGACACCGATCACCACCTGCGCCCCGGCGCAGGCCGCAACGATGGACGGCACGTCGCTTTTCAGCGGGTCGACCACGTGGAAACCACGGGTTCGGCGCAGGTGTTCGGCCAACTCCAGTTCGTTGCGCAGCAAGCGCAGGTCGCCGTCGCCGCCGCGCAGCAAGAACACGCCGGGGTGCGCCTGATAGTCCACCCGCGACAGCAGTTTGTCGCCCATGGCGCGAAAACGCAGGTACTTGTTGCGGTTGTTGCAGAAGTCATCGAACAGCACCAGCTCATGGAAGTACGCGCCACCCAGGCGCCTGGGCTTCATGCCGAGCCAGTCTTCGTAGGGCGGCGCCTGGGTGTAGATGGGAAACCGCGCCGACGGCCCGACCGTGACCGGCACACCTTCCTCGGCGGCCAGGGGATAGGTCACGCAGTCTTCGACCATCCAGTTGCCGAACCAGGTATTACCGTTGACCGAACAGTAGATCGCCCCGCGGTCGATCTCATGCTCCACGACCACTCGCGGGAATGCCCTGGGCCGTTGGGAAAGCCAGAAACTGGCCCGCCCCTTGTACAGCACACCGTCGATCAACCAGACATCCTTGAGCAGATAGCCCCGGGTCGGGCCCTGCACCACTTCGCCCAGCCCTGCCATGGTGCGGGCCGGATGCTCATAGGGATAGAAGCGTTTTTCCTCCCAGCCGGTGACCCGCTCCAACTGGCCGGGCAGTGCAATGGCCGGCGGGGAAAACGCCAGGCAACCTGGGGCGATGTCCCAGCTTTTCTCCGCGATGCTTTTCAGGCTGATATCGACATGACGAGCCAGCCGTTTTCGTGCGATGTATTTATACGCGGCCAAGGTCCAGTGCCGACGATGATGGGATTCCAATTGACTGAACGCCGACACCTCACTTTCCATGAACAGTCCTCCCCACTGAGCGGGCCCCATCAGGAACGGCAAACCCATAAAGGATGTGGCCACCCTTTATGAACCTGACAATTAGGCCGGAATATCAACGCGAAACGTCAACGCACCCTGTAACTCATTGATATGAAAGCAACACTTCATTGAAGCATCACCCCTTCATATCCAGTAACAAGTAAAGGTGCCAACAAATGACTTTGCAAGCGCTCTACCTCGGGTATTTGCCAATTATTTTATGGCGTCAAATTAATCACCCCGACTAAATAGTTTGCACTTGCAATGCACATTTAAATGCCGCTTCCCACCGTCAATCGATATGGGGATGCTGTTGCGCCAAACGCGCGCGCTGGGCTTTTAGCTCGGCAATCTTCGCGTCGATGTCTTCGATCTTCTGCTCCAGCGTGTCGTGGTGTTCTTGCAGCAGCTCGCGCGCCTCTTCGATGTCCGAGGCGGCGGGGGCGGCGCCGTGCAGGGGCTTGTTGGCCGTCTCCTTCATCGACACGCCCGTGGCCAACCCCACCAATGCGATCACCATCAGGTAGTAGGCCGGCATGTACAGGTTTCCGCTGCTCTCCACCAGCCAGGCGGCGAGGGTCGGGGTCAGCCCGGCGATCAGCACCGAAATGTTGAAGGCGCTGGCCAAGGCGCTGTAGCGGATGTGGGTGGGGAACATCGCCGGCAAGGTAGAGGCCATCACCCCGATGAAGAAATTGAGCAGCACGGCCAGGATCAGCAGGCCGGCGAAGATCACCCCGAGCACGCCGCTGTTGATCAGCATGAACGCCGGAATGGCAAGCACCAACAGCCCCACGCTGCCACCGATGATGAAGGGCCGGCGGCCCACCTTGTCGCTCAACAGGCCAATGATCGGCTGCACGAACAACATGCCGACCATGATCGCGATGATGATCAGCACCCCATGGTCTTCGCTGTAGTGCAGGTTGTGGGACAGATAGCTGGGCATGTAGGTGAGCAGCATGTAGTAGGTGACGTTGGTGGCGATGACCACACCCACGCAGGTCACCAGGCTACGCCAGTGCCGGGTGGCGACCTCCTTGAACGACACCTTCGGGCCTGAGGCCAGGCCTTCGCGATCGCCCTGCTCCAGCGTGTCGACATGCTGCTGGAAGGCTGGCGTCTCTTCGAGGGCGTGGCGCAGGTAGAGGCCGATCAGGCCCAGCGGCAAAGCCAGGAAGAACGGCAAGCGCCAGCCCCACTCCAGAAACGCCGCCTCGCCCAGTGCAGTGGAGATGAGCACCACCAGGCCCGCGCCCAGCACGAACCCTGCGATCGAACCGAAGTCCAGCCAACTGCCGAGAAAGCCCCGCTTGCGGTCCGGTGCGTACTCGGCCACGAAGATCGACGCCCCGGTGTATTCGCCGCCCACCGAGAACCCTTGGGCCATCTTGGCCAGCAGCAACAGGATCGGCGCCCAGATGCCGATCGAGGCATAGGACGGGATCAGCCCGATGGCGAACGTACTCAAGGACATGATCACGATGGTCGCCGCCAGCACCTTCTGACGCCCATAGCGGTCACCCAACGCGCCGAAGAACAGCCCACCCAGCGGGCGGATCAGGAATGGCACCGAGAACGTGGCCAGTGCCGCGATCATCTGCACCCCGGGGCTTGCGTTAGGAAAGAACACCTTGCCCAGTGCATAGGCAACGAAGCCATAGACACCGAAGTCGAACCACTCCATGGCATTGCCCAGCGCCGCGGCGGTGATCGCCTTGCGCATCTTGGCGTCGTCGACGATGGTGATGTCCTGCAAGCCGATCGGCTTGACGGTCTTTTTCCGTGATTTCATGGTCGCTCCCTGTCGCGGATGCACGCTCTATGGCATCAGATACAGCGGAACGTAAAAAAATTCACCGAGAAGGCTGTGCAGGCTTTGTGGCGGTGCACGGCGCAGCCTTCTTTGAGAACAGATTTACCCAAAGACTAACTGTCCCTGTGGCAGCCCAAAAGTCAGTGCCCCAATCGGGATCAGGCGATCGCCTGGGCCCCGACTGCCTCGCGGTGGCGTCTGACCATCCGCTGCAGCAGGCTGGACACCACCACACCCACCACCGCCAACACGCTCATCAGGCTGAACACATAGGTGTAGCCCTGCTCACCTGGGTAGTGGTCCAGCAGCGCGCCGTAGATGACGTAGGCGAACATGCCCGGCGCATAGCCGATCAGGCAGCCGATGCCGAACGCGGAGCCGGTGATGCGCGAAGGGATGCCCACTTCGCTCATCGGCGCCCAGAACACCCCACGCATGGTGAACACCACCAGGGCGAAGGACAGCGTCGCCGCCAGGCCCGCGTAGATGTAGCTCTCGCCACGCGGGATGCTGAGGATGACCAGCATCAGCGGCAGCAAGGCAACGAAGGCCCACTTGAGGTAGCGGCTCGAACTCTTGAGCTGTTTGTCGGCGATGAAACCACCGGCCGGGCCACCCAGCACCTTGAGGAAGTACTGGTTGATGATGCCGTAGGCGCCCACCAGTGCCACCGGCAGGTGGTACATGTCCTTGAGGTACGGGATGAAGTAGGTCAGGCCGCAGTACACGATGTAGACCATGAACACGTTCAGGCTCACCAGCCAGATCCCCGGCATGCGCACCGCCTCCAGCAGCCCCGACAGGCCGATGGGCTCGCGGGTGCTGTTGCCCTGGCGGGTGTCCTTGAGCAGGAACAGCGCCAGTACGCCGACCCCGATGTCGATCAGCGAATAGAACGCGATGGCTGCCTTGAGCCCGGCCGCACCGGAGCCTAGGGCAACGAACACGCCGAGGGCGGAGAACGCCACCAAGGTGTCCACCGCGCCACGCCCGCCTTCGAGCAGGCCGAACATGCGGCTTTGCTCCTGGTCATTGCCCAGGTTGCGGATGGCCTTGAGCAGCGAGGGCCAGAAGATGCAGTCGGCGCACACCGCCAGCAGGCCGAAGATGATGAGCAACTGGTTGTAGCCCGGGAAGCTTGCCAGGTAAAGGCCCAGACCACCGATGCTCACCAGCCCCAGCGGGATCAGCTTGCGCGTTTCGAAGCGGTCAGCCAGAAAGCCACCCACCACGAACAGCGCGGTAGCGACGATAGCGTTGACGCTCAGCAGCGTGCCGATCTGGGTATGGGTCAGGCCCATGTGCTCCTGCATCGGGATGTAGAAGGCATCCTTGAGGTTGGAGAGTTTGTAGATGGTCCCGCCGCCGAGGACGAGGATCAAAAAGCGTAGCCACTTGGCTTTGACCGAAGCTGTCATTGTTGTTCTCCACGGTTTCCAGGTTGAGGGTCAGGCTACGGCGGCATCGGCCAGGGTCAGTTCGGCCAGCAGGCGCATCTGGGCCAGCAGTTCGCGGACGTAGCGCACCTGGTCATTGGCCCAGCGATGCTCGTCCGCAAGCATCTGCTCCAGGCTGTAGCCAGGCGGCAGCGGGGTTTCGCTCATCTCGCGGTAGACGATGAAGGGGTCGGCCTCCTCGCCCACTTGGCGGAACGCCGGGGCGATGTAGTGGTTTTCCTGCTCGAGGATGAACGCCACCACTTGGGGCGTGGATTCGCCCAGCAGCAACAACTCCAGCAGCATGCGCGCACCAGGCAACTGGTCCTCGGCGCTGCCCTGCAGCACGCCGTAATGGCCAAAACCGTTGGCCTCGGGCACTACGCGCACGCCCTTGAGGTGCACCTGGCGAATGAACGGTGCCAGGTTCGCCAGCGCAGGCAACGGCTGCTCGCAGGCATTGATCATGTTGCCGAAATCGAACAAAGCGTTGAGCCGTGGATGTCCGACCCGGCGCAGCAAGGTGGCGATCTCGTCGCTCTTGAGCTCTTCATGCTGCTCGAAGTCGAAGTTCAGGTCGTGCTCGTCGGCCAGGCGCGCCAGGCGGCGCAGGTCGTCCTCGATGATGCCCATCACCCGCGACAGGTGCCCTTCGTAGCGCGAGTACACGCGGATGTTGCGACTGCCGATGGCACGGGCGACGGTCACGGCCTGTTCCACGTCCGCGGGCAGCGTGCTGCTGATCTCCAGGTGCACGTCCAGCCCGAGGCCGCGGGCTTTGTCGGCGAAGGCCGCCAGGCGCTCGGCCGGCATGCGCGACAGGCTGTTGTGCTCGCCATCGAGCAGGTGCAGCGAGAGGCCGTCGAGCCCATGCCGGTAGGCAAAGTCGAGCATGTCCTCGGGGGTGACCCGTCCGTGGGTGAGGTTGGTCAGAAGCGGGTAACCGTGGGCGAACAGCCGCAGACTGTCCAGACGCGCCAGCAGGCGGCGGGCAAGGTCGGCGGTGAGCAGCACGGGCGTGCACGGCGCCTGCGCGTTATGGCCCATGAGAGCGGCGAAACGGGCTTGGATAGGATTCATTATTGTCATTTCCTCAGAGCGATGCCGGGGTGGCCGGCAGTGCCTTTATCGCTCCGAAGTGGCCCCATCCATAGAGCCATTAACCTTTTGTTGGTATAGCCATTTTGAAGCCCGGGCTCAGCCGTGCATGCCCAACGCTTCAAGGGCCTGGGCCAGCTCGCGCACCCGCTGCGCGGCCTGCTCGGCGGGCGTGGCGGCAAAGCCCAGCAGCAGCCCGGGCGGCAGGTAGCGCTGCAGGCAATAGTCGCTCAGCGCATAGGTGTAGACCTGGTGATTACCCAACCCACGGGCCAGGGCGTCATCGTCGACCTGCTCGGGCAACCAACCGATCAGGTGCAGCCCGGCCTCCACCGGCGCCACCGAAAGAAATCCCCCCAACTGGCCTTGCAGCGCCTCCACCAGGCTGGCCTGGCGCTCTTGGTAGAGCGCGCGCATATGGCGGATGTGCCCGAGGAAATGGCCGTCGAGCATGAAGTCGGCAGTGGTCGCCTGGTGCAGCGTGGAGGGGCTGCGGTCCATCACCGCGCGGATCGCGCAGAACGGCTCGACCAGCGCCTCGGGCAGGATCACATAGCCTAGGCGCAACGATGGGTACAGCACCTTGCTGAAAGTGCCGACGTAGATCACTCGCTGCCCCGGGTCCATGGCGAACAATGCCGGCAGCGGCCGGCCCACGTAGCGGAACTCGCTGTCGCAGTCGTCCTCGACGATCCAGCCCTGGCTGCGCGCAGCCCAGTCGATCAGCTCCTGGCGGCGCGGGTAGCTCATGGTGGTGCCCAGAGGATGCTGGCGTGAGGGCGTGGTGAAGGCCAGGCGCGCCTCAGGGCATTCGCGTATCCCCTGCTGCACGTCCAGCCCCTGCTCGTCGATCCGCAGGGGCACGAGTTGGCAGCCCAATGCCTGGAAGGCGATGCGCGCGGCGATGTGGCCAGGGTCTTCCATCCACACTCGATCACCGGGGTTGAGCAGCAGCATGCCCAGCAGGTTGAACGCCTGCTGGGCACCGGAGGTGATCACCACCTGCTCCACGCTGCACTCGATGCCGCGGGCGTCGAACACGTACTCGACGATGGCCTCGCGCAAGCGCTGCAAGCCTTTGAGCTCGCCGTAGGCCAGCTGGGCTTTGTCCGGTTTGCGCAGGTGGCGGTTCATCAGGCGCTTCCACACCGGCATGGGAAACGCATCGTAGGCCGGATGGCTGGGCAGCAGGGATACCGGGCGCTGAGGGTCCCAGGCGCTGTAGGAGATGCCGCTGAAATGCTCGCTACGCAACGAATGCACGGCCTGGCTCAGGCTCGACAGCCGCGGGGGTTTGATGGGCAGGTCGGCCTGGGCCACCCTGCCCTGCCATTCGTGGCCCACGTAGGTGCCCGCCCCAGTGCGCGAGGCCAGAAAGCCCTCGGCGGTGAGCAGGTCGAAGGCGTTGAGCAGCGTGATCCGCGACAGCGACAGCTCCTTGCACAGGGTGCGGGTGGATGGCAGTCGCGTGCCGCCCGGCAGGCGACCGCTGAGGATCTGCTTGCGCAACTGCAGGTAAAGTTGGCGGTAGAGCGGGACCGAGTTGCCGCGATCGAGCTCGACGCCGCTGAGCAGCACGCCACCGGGGGTTTTCATGGAGATCGTGTCCTGAGGGCCAGGTGGCTATTGTGCGCTGACTATCACCTGCCATGAAACGCTTTTGGGGCTGTCATGCAGCCCATCGCAGGCTTCTCCAGCGCCTACGGATACACGCAAAGTTCTCGGACTTGAGAGCGGGTAAACCCGCCCCCACAAAGATCGCAGTGCTCCCGCAGACCCTCAGGTTGCCGCAGCCCCCTGTGGAAGTGGGTTTACCCGCGAATGCGATAGTGTGTTGACCAACGCTTTCGCGAGTAACCCCGCTCCTACAGCGATCGAGGCGCGGTTCAGGCCCGCACTTTGCGCACGGGCTCAGCGCTACGTTGTTGCTCTTCCCAGCCCTCCACCAGCCCGACCGGTACATCGGCAGGCGCGAGGGGCTGGCGGCCGCGTACCAGGTCCGAGGCGCGTTCGGCGAGCATGATGGTCGGTGCGTTGAGGTTGCCGTTGGGCTCGCTTGGAAACACCGAGGAATCGATCACCCGCAGCCCTTGCAGGCCACGTACACGCAGCTCGGAGTCGACCACCGCCATGTCATCCTCGCCCATCCGGCAGGAACCACAGGGGTGCATGGTGCTTTCCATGTTGGCGCGCACGAAGGCGTCGATCTGCTCATCGGTCTGCACATGGGCCCCCGGCGCCAGCTCCTCGCCACGGAAGCGGTCCATAGCCGGCTGGGCGATGATCTCCCGGGTCAGGCGCACGCAGCGTCGGAAGCCTTCTTTGTCCTCCTCGCTTTGCAGGTAGTTGAAGCGGATCTCCGGGTGCTGGTACGGGTCGGCCGACAGCGCCCGCACATGGCCGCGGCTCTTGGGCTTGTTAGGCCCGGTGAGCACCATGAAACCATGGCCCTTGAACGGTTTGTCGCCGTCATAGCGCATAGCCGCCGGCAGGAAGTGGAACTGGATGTCCGGCCAGCGCAGGCCCTTGGCCGAGCGGATGAAGCCACCGGCCTCGAAGTGGTTGCTCGCCCCTAGGCCATCCTTGAACAGCAGCCAGCGCAGGCCGATCATCGCCTTGCCCAGCAGGTTCATCTTGCCGTTGAGGGTCACCGGCTCCTTGCAGGCGTACTGGATGTAGATTTCCGAGTGATCCTGCAGGTTCTCACCCACACCCGGCAGGTCGTGGCGCACGTCGATGCCGGCCTTCTTCAACACCTCCTGTGGGCCGATGCCGGAGCGCTGCAACAGGTGCGGCGAGCCGATCGGACCGGAGGACACCAGCACTTCGCGATTGCAGTAGACCTTGTGAGTCTTGCCGCCCTCGTCGTATTCGACCCCCACCGCGCGTTTGCCGTCGAGCAGGATGCGCCGGGTCATGGCGTGGGTGACGACGGTGAGGTTCGGCCGGGTCATGGCCGGGCGCAGATAGGCATTGGCGGTGGACCAACGCACGCCATCCTTGACCGTCATGTGCATGGCGCCAAAGCCTTCCTGCATGTAGCCGTTGCAGTCGTCGGTCTTGATGTAGCCGGCCTCGGCGCCGGCCTCCACCCAGGCGCCGTACAACGGGTTCTGCATGTTGTTGCCGTTGTTGGTGGCCAACGGGCCGCTGGCACCGCGGTAGTCGTCACCGCCGAACTTGAACGTCTCGGCGCGCTTGAAGTACGGCAGGCAGTTGCGATAGCTCCAGTTCTTCGCACCCAGGCTTTCCCACTCGTCGAAGTCATGGGCATGGCCGCGGATGTAGACCAGGCCGTTGATCGAGGATGAGCCGCCCAGCACCTTGCCCCGCGGGCAGTGCAGGCGCCGGCCATCGAGGTGGGGCTCGGCGACGGTCTCGTAGCGCCAGTTGTACTTCTTGGTGTTCATCGGCAGCGAGAAGGCGCTGGGCATCTGGATCAGCACACTGCGGTCGCTGCCGCCGAACTCCAGGACCAGCACCGAGGTGCCGGCGTCTTCGGTCAGGCGGTTGGCCAGGACGCAGCCGGCAGAGCCTGCGCCGATGATGATGTAGTCATATCGCTTGTTCATTTGCTGTAGCCCTTTGCTTCGAGGCCTGCTGCCTCGATGTTGCGTTCATTGCCCTTTGGGTAGCCGCCCCAGCCAAAGCGCCTGGCCAGTGCACGGGTCAGCCCGTAGTGCACAAGCCCGGCCAGCAGGCAGGACGGCAGAGAAGCGGTGGCGAAGGTGAAGAAGGTGGTGTTGGCCAAGGTCTGCGGGTTGAACACCACCACGTAGATCACGAAGCCCGCCACCAACGCCACCAGTGCGATGGGGTTGAAGCCGCCGCAAAAGCGCAGTGGCGATGTTTCTTGTGGGGCGTAGAGCTGGCGCAGGTTCACGCGCTGGCGTCGAAGGAAGAAGTAGTCGGCGATGCCGATCCCGGCCAGGGCGCTGTTCAAAGCCGACGTCCACACCAGGAAGATGAAGAAGCCGTCATAGATGCCCGGGAAGAACAGCACGATGGCTACCGGAATCACGCAGAACAGCCCCACCAGCACACCCCAGCGCACACTGCGCAAGCGCTCTCCGGTCACTTGCCGCAAACCGATGACCGCGGTGTAGAGGATGTTGACCATGCCCGTGAGGTTGGCCAGGGCCAGGAAGCCCAGCGCCACCACCCCGAACACCATGCCACCGGCCAGGCGCATCCAGGCGGTCGGGTCGCTGCTGCCCAGCGTCGACGCGGCGAACAGGCTGACGGTCTCGCCCAGGGAGGCGGCGCCGAAGATCCCCACCAGGTTCGGCCAGAAGGCCGTGCGCTGGTTGCTGCACAGGCGCGACAGGTTGCCGATGTAGGGCCACCAGGAGAATCCAGCGGCGATGTTGATCTCCACGGCAATCATGAAGTTGATGCGTGAGTCGGCGAACGGCGGTTGCAGCGCCGGCATGGCCAGCAGTTGGTCCAGGCTGTGGCTGCGGGAGATGAAGTACATCAGCGCCAGCATGATCAGGATCAGGCTGGGCGCGATGATCGCGCTCAGCAAGCGGATCATGTCCGGCCCGCGCATGGCCACCAGCGCCGCCAGCACGATGGCCAGCAAGGCGCCACCGGTCACCAGCCAGCCGTCGCCATCGGGCGGGACCTGCTGCACCAGGGTCTCCAGGTTATCCAACGCACGCCCGCACATCAGCCCCAACACCGCCAGCCAGCCCATGGTGAGCAACACTACCGACAGGATGTAGACCAGGCGGCTGCCATTGAGGCCGAACATGCTGCGCAGGAAGGTGAACTGCTCCACCCCATACTTGCCGCACGGCACGCAGGTGGCAAACGCCGCGAGGATCACCCCCACGATGTTGCCGATGACGATGGCGCAGATCCCTTGCTTGGGGCCGACGAACAGCGCCGTGGCGCCGCCGATCAGAAACACCCAGGTAGCCACGGCCAGCGCGGAGTTGGCATAGGCATACCCCCAGAAACCCCACACGCGCTCGCTGGGCAGCAAGGGGGTGTCGCCGCGTTCAGCGGCCAGTCGCAATTCCTGCTCTCTGGACGGGCTCATGCGTGGCCCCCCCACAGGTAGAAGCCCACCATCACGACCAGGGCGAACACCGCCAGCGCCAGGTAGTCACCGACGCCCATCGCACCCGGCCAATCCGTCCGTCCTTCCAGTTCCTCATAGGCGCACAAGCGCCTTTCCAGATCTTGCGCTCGCTCTACATCTGCTTGGCTGTTCATGGGCATCACCTCGATAGGTTCTTGTTCTTGAAATTCGATGCATCCGATAAATCAGCGCCGCCCGCCAACCTCAGCGGCGCTGGCCAGCCCTGGACCTCAGGGCAAGGTGATCCAGACCGCCTTGGTCTCCAGCAAGAACTCCAGTTGTTCGGCGCCCATGTCCTTGCCATAGCCCGACTGCTTGTAGCCGCCGAAGGGCATGGACGGATCGAGGGTGCTGTGCGCGTTGACGTAGACGGTCCCTGCCCGCAGACGCGGAATCAGCCCGTGGACCCGGCTCAAGTCGTTGGAGTAGATGGCCGCGGCCAGGCCGAACACCGAGTCGTTGGCCAGTTCCACGGCCTGCTCCTGGGAGTCGAACGGCTGGGTCACCAGCACCGGGCCGAAGATCTCCTCGCGCACGATGCGCATGTCGTGGGTGCAGTTGGCGAAGATCGTCGGCTGCACGAAGAAACCCGGGCCTTGGACCGGCTCGCCACCGTAATACACCTGCGCGCCTTCGGCCTTGCCCAGGGCGATGTACTCCAGCACCCGCTGCTGTTGCTGACGCGACACCATGGGGCTGATGAAGCAATCCGGATCCAGGCCCGGGGCGATCTTGAGCGTTGCGGTGTAGCGCGCCAGCGCTTCCAGGAAGGCCGGGTAGACGCTGCGCTCGATGTAGGCGCGGGTCCCGGCGTCGCACACCTGGCCCGAGTTGAAGAACACGCCGTTAGCCACTGCCTGGGCTGCGGCTTCGATGTCGGCATCGGCGAACACGATCACCGGTGACTTGCCGCCCAGTTCCAGGGTCAGGCGCTTCATCTGGTCCATCGAGGCCTTGCCCACCGAGCAGCCGACCGGGGTGGAGCCGGTGAAACTCAGCTTGTCGATACCCGGGTGGCTGGTCATGGCATTGCCCACCACGCTACCACGGCCGGTGACGATGTTCACCACGCCGTCGGGCAGCCCGGCTTCCTGCACCAGCTCGGCGAAACGCAGGGCCGAAAGCGAGGTGAGTTCTGCCGGTTTGACCACCACGGTGCAGCCGACTGCAAGGGCCGCGCCCAACTTCCAGGCCATGGTCTGCAGCGGGAAGTTCCACGGCACGATCACCCCGACCACACCCACCGCTTCTTTGCGGGTGTAGGCCAGGTAGTTGCCCGGCAGTGACGGCTCGACGGTGCGGCCATGGATCTTGCTGGCCCAGCCGGCGAAGTAACGGAAGGTGTCGATGGTGCCCTGGATGTCCACGGCGCGCGCCTGGTCGACCGATTTGCCCATATCGATGGATTCGATCTGCGCCAGCTCCTCGCCGTTGGCCTCGATCAGGTCCGCCAGGCGGTGCAGCACGCGCTCACGCTCCAGCGGCTTGAGCTGGCTCCAGGGGCCGCCGTCGAACTGCGCACGCGCAGCCTTCACCGCACGGTCCAGGTCCTCGGCGGTACCCATGGGAATGCGGGTGAGCACCGCTTCGGTGGAGGGTTCGATCACCTCGGCGGTGGCACCATCGCTGGCCAGCACCCAGGCGCCGCCGATGAACATGTGCTGCTGCTTGGTGAGAAAACGCTGGGTCGCCTCGGAAACACCGAAGGTCTGCAGGTAGGTCTTTACCTTGTTGTCCACGTTGGAAACTCCGGATCAGCGAGCGTTGGCACGCGCGTGGAAGATGAAGCCGATGCTGTTCATCAGCAGTTGCGCGGCGAGGATGGACGTCACGCCAGCGGGGTCGTAGGCCGGGGCCACTTCCACCAGGTCCATGCCGACGATGCGCCCATTGCTGCGCTTGGCCAGGGCCTGGATGATCTCCAGCACTTCGTAGTACTGGAAGCCGCCATGGCTCGGCGTGCCGGTACCTGGGGCGATGGACGGGTCGAAGCCATCGATGTCGATGGTGATGTAGTAGTCGATGTCCTGGGGGATCTTCGCCAGCACGCCTTCGACGCCCAGGCGGCGTACGTCGCGCACCGAGAGAATGTTCGAGCCGGCATCGCGGGCGGCGTCGTAGTCGTCGCGGTTGGAAGACGACACGTTGCGGATGCCCATCTGGGTCATGCCGGTGATGTTCGACAGCTCCGAGGCACGGCGCAGGGGGTTGCCATGCCCATAACGCACGCCGTGGCGCTCGTCGACGAAGTCCAGGTGAGCATCGAAGTGGATGATGTGGATCGGATCGCGCCCTTCGAAGGCCTTGATAACCGGCGCATGGATCGAGTGATCGCCGCCCAGCACCACCGGCATGGCGCCGCTGGCAAGGATCTGGCGCACGGCCGACTCGATGTTGGCGTTGCTGGTGGCCATGTCGGTGTGGACGATGTCGGCATCCCCCACATCGACCATGCGCACTTGGTCTTCGGTCAGGTAGGTGGCGTCATCTTCGTGGTCATAGGCGCCGGAATGGCCGAAGGAGAACAGCGTGGACGCCTCGCGGATGCCGCGCGGTCCGAAACGTGCGCCGGAGCGCCACTGGGTGCCCATGTCGTTGGGCGCGCCGAGGATCGCGACATCGGCGTCGATGGCATTCCAGTCGGTGCAGATGGGCGACTTGGCGAACGTGCAGTGCCCCACGAAGGGCAGGTTCAGGCGGCCGGATTCATAACCATGCTTTGCCATGTTAGAGCTTCTCCACATTTCTTGTTCTGGTCAGGAGACGGGGCGACTGTGCGACACCGTTGAGGCCACTATGGGCCCGGCTCGGCCTTGGAAAAATGCGCAAGTCCAGATGCATACATCGGCTGCACCGAAGTATCTGGCGCGGCCGATAGCGGCCCCTGCAAAGGCCGCCCCAGCCGCAGGCGTTTTGCCAAATGCCGGGATTGCGGTTGCTCTGCGTAGAGGGTTAGCTTTGGCAAAAACACATTCAGCCGAGCGTTCATATCAGCAGCCCGCGATGTGACCTTGGCCCGGGAGGCCGCGGTGATCCAGCTCCACGATGTCGATCTGAAGCTCCTCAGGGTGTTCGCCACCATCGTCAAGTGCGGCGGGTTTTCCGCGGCGCAGGCGGCGCTGAACACCGGCCAGTCCACCATCAGCGAACAGATGACGCATCTGGAGACCCGCCTGGGCGTCAAGCTCTGCCAGCGCGGGCGCAGTGGCTTTCGCCTCACCGAGCAGGGCGTGGCCATCCATGAAGCCACGTTGCGCCTTTTGAGCGCGGTGGAAAGCTTCTGCATGGACGCCGACGTGCTCAAGCAGCACATCAGCGGCCAGCTCAATTTGGGGATCATCGACTCCACGCTGACCGACCCCGACTCACCGCTGCCGCGCACCACCCAGCGCTTCGTCTCACGCGGCCATGATGCCCAGTTGAACATCTACATCGGCGCCCCGGCGGAGCTCGAAGAGCGGGTGCTGGACGGGCGCCTGCACCTAGCGATCGGGCACTTTCCCCTACGGGTGCCGGGGCTGTCCTACCTGCCGCTGTACAACGAAGCCCTGGGGCTGTACTGCGGCCGTCGCCACCCGCTGTTCGCCAGCAAACCGGCCAACGGGCGCCTGCTCGAAGAGGTGCGCGCCTGCCGGATCGTGGTGCGCGGCTACATGCAGCAGTACGACCTGACGCAGTTGGGCATGAGCAAGGCCGATGCCACCGTGGAGAACATCGAGGCAGCGGCGATCCTGATCATATCCGGGGCCTATATCGGGTTCTTGCCGGTGCACTTCGCCGAGCAGTGGGTCAAGACCGGCGAGATGTACCGCCTGGACGCCAACACCCTGGACCTCACCTCCCCCTTCGACGTCATCACCCGACGCGGCGTGACCCCGCCGCCGATCCTGCAGGCGTTTCTGGAGGACCTGAACACGTGCATGTATCAGCCCGGGTTTGCGTGAATACGAGTCGAGCAGTGGTTGGTTTTGAGGTTGTGGGGTTATCCATTTGACGTGGCGACGCTCGTTCACCTTTGCGCCCTTACGGAGGTGCCTGGGCTGGCGTTATTTCATTCAGTGGTTTTTGTGGTGAGCTTTTTGGCGCATTCGCGGGTAAACCCGCTCCCACACGGATCGCGTCGCTCTTGGGGTTGTGTTGCGCCTGTCAGACCGGGCGCAAACGTTAGGACGACGCGATACCTGCGGGTTTACCCGCGAAGAGCGCACCACGGATTCAAAGCCAGACTGCATCCCAGTGCGGGTACTCCCTGACTGAGCACAGACGCCAGGACGACGCGATTCCTGTGGGAGCGGGTTTACCCGCGAAGGGAGCACCACGGGTTCAAAGCCAGACTGCATCCCAGTGCGGGTACTCCCTGATGCTACTCACCAAGCCCGCACGCAGCGGGTTGGCCACAATGTATCTGGCCACTGCCTTCACCTCCTCCTCCCGACGCAGCGCCCGGTCTTGGTAGCCCGGTTGCCAAATCGGATGATCTTCAACACCTGACTGATGCAAGGTACGGCTTGAGCGCGACTTGAACCTGCGCATCAAGGTGCCCAGCGTTGCAGCCTCCAGTTCGATCAACCAATGAAGATGATCCGGCATTACCACCCATGCCAACGATCGACAGGCCTGCTCCTGGTCCAACAGACGTAGATGGTGAATCACCAGGCGAGCAGGTCGAAGATTGCAAAACAACGGTTTGCGACGATGCGTGACAGTGGTCAACAGGTACAACCTGCCAGGCGCCGAGTAGCGGCCACGGCGCAGCAGGTGGGATTTGGCGAGAGGCATTGGATCTTCCTTGAATCAGGTCTCGCCTTAAGCCTAGTGATTCGGTCGAACTGCCCAAGTGGGGAATGGTTTCTGGATATGCTTGTGTTGTCCTCTTCGCGGGTAAACCCACCTGGTCCGCGCAGGCCCTTGTGGTGGGTTTACCCGCGAAAAGCCCAGTGCCTAAAGGCAGGTCTGGCGAATGCGCTTCTTGTCGATCTTGCCCACGCTGGTCTTGGGGATTTGGTCCACGAAACGCACCTGCCGGGGTACGGCCCACTTGTTCAGCCGCCCGCTGTCGACATATTGCTGCAGATGCCGGGCAAGGGCTGGCTGGTCCAGCGTCACGCCGTCGGTGCAGACCACCAGGGCCAGCGGCTGCTCACCCCAGCGTTCGTCCGGCAGGCCGATCACGGCGACCGAGTCGACGCCGGGGTGCTGGCTGATCAGGCTTTCCAACTCTACCGAACTGATCCACTCGCCTCCGGTCTTGATCACGTCCTTGATCCGGTCGCGGATGCGCATCACCCCGTGCGCGTCGATGCACGCCAGATCGCCCGTGTGCAACCAGCCGCCGGCCCAGAGCGCGGCGCCTTGCTCGGGCGCGTTGAGGTAGCCCTGGGTCAGCCAGGGCGCACGCACCACCACTTCGCCGAGGGTTTCGCCGTCATGGGCCACGTCTTGGCCCTCGCCATCGACGATGCGCAGATCCACCAGCGGGATCGGCACTCCGGCCGCGATGCGCAGGGGCACCTGCTGCGCCATGGGCAACGCCAGGTCCTCGGCGCTCAGGCAGGTCAGGCTAAGCAACGGGCAGGTTTCGGACATACCGTAACCGCAATGCACGCGAATGCCCCGCTCGCTGGCCCGCTGGGCCAGGCCCTGGGTCAGGGCGCTGCCGCCCAGGAGCATCTTCCAGCCATTGAGGTCTGTGCGCTTGCCCTCTTCGCAGTCGAGCATCATCTGCAGCAAGGTGGGCACGCAATGGGAGAAACTCACCCCTTCGTCACGGTACAGGCGCACCAACTGGTTGGCCTCGTAACGCCCGGGATAGACCTGCTTGATACCTAGCGCCGTGGCCACATAGGGCACGCCCCAGGCGTGCACATGGAACATTGGCGTGATCGGCATGTACACATCGCCCGTGCGCAACAGCGGCTCGCCGCCACAGGCGGCGAGCGTGCCCAGCTCGTTGAGGGTATGCAGCACCAGCTGGCGATGGGTGAAGTACACGCCCTTTGGATCGCCAGTGGTGCCGGTGGTGTAGAACAGCGTCGCGACGGAGTTTTCATCGAAATCGGGGAAGTCGAAGTGGCTGTCCACCGCCGCCAGCAAGGCCTCGTACTCGCCCACCAACGGCAGGCCGGTCACCGGCGCCAGCCCTTCGCCGAGGCGGATGAAGCGCTCGACCGCGCCCAACTCGCCGTGCAGTTGTTCCATCAGCGGCAGGAAGTCGTCATGCACAAGCACCAACCGGTCTTCGGCGTGGTTCATGGTGTAGCGGATCTGCTCGGCGGACAGACGCACGTTGACCGTGTGCAGCACCGCGCCGATCATCGGCACGGCGAAGAAGCACTCCAGCGCCCGGTGGCTGTCCCAATCGAGCAAGGCCACGGTATCTCCGGGGCGCACGCCGGCCTCGGTGAGCACATTGGCCAGGCGCTGGATGCGCGTTTGCAAGGTGGTGTAGCTGTAGCGCAACTGGTCGGCGTAGACGATCTCCTGCCCCGGCTGGTAGCGCACGCCCGACAGCAGCAGGCGCTTGATCAGCAGCGGGTAGGTGTAGGCCTCGGCCGCCGGTGCGATGACGCGAGTCTTGATCATGGTGCCCTCCATCACAGCTGCGCCTCGTCGAGCAGATAGAGGCTGTCGCTGCCAGCCTTGATCACGGCGCTGAGCGAATGGATGCGCGGCAGCATGCGAGCGAAGTAGAACCGCGCCGTGCCCAGCTTGCTCTGGTAGAACGCGCCCTCCTGCGCAATAGCCACGTCGGCCATCCGCGCCCACAGGTAGGCGTACAGCGTGTAGCCGAAGGCGTGCAGGAACTCCACCGCCGCCGCGCCGGTTTCCCGTGGGTTGCCTTGGGCGCGATCGAGCACCCAGGCAGTCAGTTCGTCCAGGTTGTCCAGCGCGGCCAGCAACGGCGTGCGGAACTCGCCGCGCGACGGCGCCAGGCCTCGGGCGAATGCGCGCATCTCATCGGACAGCAACTGGTAGCTGCGCCCGCCGTCGGCGACCAACTTGCGGCCTACCAGGTCCAGGGCCTGGATGCCATTGGCGCCCTCGTAGATCTGGGTGATGCGGCAGTCGCGGATCAACTGCTCCTGGCCCCACTCGCGGATATAGCCATGGCCGCCGAACACCTGCTGGCCATGCACCGTCGTCTCCAGCCCCATGTCGGTCAGAAACGCCTTGGCCACCGGCGTCAGCAATGCCACGCGGGCCTCGGCCTGGCCGCGCACGTCGGCTTGCTCGCTGTACTTGGCCACGTCCAGTTGCTGCGCCACATAGGTGGAAAACGCCCGCCCACCTTCGTTGAGTGCCTTCATGGTCAACAGCATGCGGCGCACGTCCGGGTGCACGATGATCGGGTCGGCCGCCTTGTCGGGCGCCTCGGGGCCGATGGCCGCGCGGCCCTGCAGGCGGTCACGGGCATAGGCCAGGGCGTTCTGGTAGGAACGTTCGCCCAGGGCCAGGCCCTGGATGCCGACGCCCAGGCGCTCGTAGTTCATCATGGTGAACATGGCGTTCAGGCCCTTGTTCGCCTCCCCCACCAGGTAGCCGAGGGCACCATCGAAGTTCATCACGCAGGTGGCCGAGGCCTTGATGCCCATCTTGTGCTCGATGGAGCCACAGCTGACCGCGTTGGCCTCGCCCAGCTCACCATCGTCCTCGACCATCACCTTGGGCACCAGGAACAAGGAGATCCCCTTGGCACCGGCCGGCGCGTCAGGCAGCTTGGCCAGCACCAGATGGATGATGTTTTCGGTCAGGTCCTGCTCGCCGCCTGTGATGAAGATCTTGGTGCCGGTGATGCGGTAGCGACCATCGGCCTGGGGCTCGGCGCGGGTGCGGATCAAACCCAGGTCGGTGCCGGCATGGGGCTCGGTCAGGCACATCGAACCGGTCCAGCGCCCCTCGTACATCGGCGGCAGGTAGCGGGCCTTGAGCGCTTCGCTGGCATGGTTGAGCAGCGACAGGCAGGCGCCGGCCGTGAGCATCGGGTACAGGCCAAACGACAGGTTGGCGGCGTTGAGCATTTCCTCGACCTGGGCGCCGATCACCTTGGGCATGCCCATGCCACCGAACGCCGGGGCGCCCGTCACACCCACCCAGCCATCGGCCGCGTAGGTCCGGTAGGCGTCGACGAAGCCATCCGGGGTCGTCACCGTGCCGGCCTCGAAGCGACAGCCTTGTTCGTCGCCGCTGCGGTTGAGCGGCGCCACGACCTGGGCGATGACCTTACCAGCCTGTTCGAGCACGGCCTTGGCGGTATCGGCGTCGACCTGCTCCACCAGTGCAGGCGTCTGCGCCCACCAGGCCGGGATATCGAAGACTTCGTTGAACAGAAAATCCATATCGCGCAAAGGCGCAAGGTAATCAGACATGAGACGAACACTCGGCTTCTTGGTTGTTGGAGTGCAGCCCACCTTGGGTGCGGGGGCCGGTGACGGTCGCCCGGACCTTGTCGCCGGGCAGGAGGAAGTACGACAGCGCCGGGATCAGCACCAGCGCGCCGAGCATGTTCCACAGGAACATGAAGGTCAGCAGCAGGCCCATGTCGGCCTGGAACTTGATCGGTGACCAGGCCCAGCCCACCACACCGGCGGCCAAGGTGATGCCCACCAGGCCCACGACCCGGCCGGTGAAGGCCACCGCGTTCTGGTAGGCCTGGGCCAGCGAGAGGCCCTTGCGCTGGTAGTGCAGCTGCACGCTGAGCAGGTACAGGGCGTAATCCACGCCGATACCCACGCCCAGGGCGATCACTGGCAAGGTGGCGACCTTCACACCAATGCCCATGGCCACCATCAGTGCCTCGCACAGCACCGAGGTGAGCATCAGCGGCAGCACCGCCACCAAGGTGGCGCGCCAGCTGCGGAAGGTCACCAGGCAGAACAGCGTGACGGCCAGGTACACCAGCAACAGCATGGTGCGGTTGGCCTCGCGCACCACGATGTTGGTGGCCGCCTCGATCCCGGCGCTGCCGGCAGCCAGCAGGAACTGCCGATCATCACGGCTGTTGGCCTGGGCGAAACGCTCGGCAGCAGCCACCACCTCATCCAGGGTGTCGGCCTTGTGGTCCTTGAGGTAGGCGATCACCGGCATCAGCGAGCAATCGTTGTTGAACAGCTCAGGGGCATTGACCGAGGCCTGCTGCGCGGCGTAGTTGAGCACATCCTGGTTGCGCTGGATGCTGTTGAGCTTGGGGTTGCCCTCGTAGGTACCGGCGGTGATCTGGCGCACGGCGTTGGTCAGCGACAGCGTGGTCTGCACCCCTGGCAGCTGTTGCAACTCCCAGGCCAGGCGATCGGCCAACACCAACGTCTGGTAGCGCAGACAGCCTTCAGGCGCGGTCTTGACCATGACCGCGAAGGTGTCGCTGGAGAGCGCGTAATTGTCGGTGATGTAGGCGTTGTCGCGGTTGTAGCGCGAGTCGGCGTGCAGCTCCGGGGCGCCGCTGTCCAGATCGCCGATCTTCAGTTGCAGGCTGGTCCACAGCCCCCCTGCCCCCATTGCCACGGCCACCAGCACCGCCGCCGTGGCCCACTTGCGCTCGGTAAAGCGGTCCAGCACATCCCACAGTTTGCCGAAGCCCCGGTGCGCGGCGGCGCGCGAATCGATGCGCAAGGCGCGCTCGGCGGCCTTGCGCCCGACACCGATGTACGACAGCGCCACCGGCATCAACAGCAGCGAAGTGAAGATCAGCACCGCCACCCCGATGCTGGCGGTGATGGCCAGATCCTTGATCACCGGAATGTCGATCAGCATCAGCACGGCAAAGCCCACCGCGTCGGCCAGCAGCGCCGTCACCCCGGCCACGAACAGGCGGCGGAAGGTGTAGCGGGCCGCGACCTGACGGTGGGTGCCGCGCCCGATGTCCTGCATGATCCCGTTCATCTTCTGCGCGGCGTGGGACACACCGATGGCGAAGATCAAGAACGGCACCAGAATCGAGTACGGATCGATCGCGTAGCCCAGCCAGGCGACGATGCCCAATTGCCAGACCACCGCGGTCAGCGAGCACAACACCACCAGCAAGGTACTGCGCACGCAGCGGGTGTACAGGTAGATGATCACCAGACTCGTGACCACCGCCAGGGCGAAGAACAGCATCACCTGGATCAAACCGTCGATCAGGTCGCCCATCAGCTTGGCGAAGCCGATCACGTGGACCTTGTAGGGGCCGGCCGCTTCGTAGTGGCTGCGCAGCTGTTCGAGCTGACGGGAGAACGCGTGGTAGTCCACGCCACGGCCGGTGGCCGAATCCCGGTCGAGCAGCGGCACCACCAGCATGCTCGACTTGAAGTCGCGGGCCACCAGGCTGCCGACGATGTTGGCGCGCTCGATGTTCTGGCGCAGCTGCTCGATGTCCGCCTGGGCACCCTGGTAGCCGTCCGGCATCACCGGGCCGCCCTGGAAGCCCTCTTCAGTGACCTCGGTCCAGCGCACCGCCGGGCTCCACAACGACTTCATCCAGGCGCGGTCCACGCCCTGGCTGAGAAACAACTCATCGTTGATGTGCCGCAGCGCCTGCAGGTAGGCCGGGTCGAAGATGTCGCCCTCGGTGGTCTCCACCACCACCCGCAACGAATTGCCCAGGCCGCGCAGGGACTGGCGGTTGTCCAGGTAGTTCTGGATGTAGGGGTGGCTCTGCGGAATCATCTTCTCGAAGCTTGGACGCAGCTCCAGGCGGGTCAGCGCCACATAGCCCAGTACCAGCGTGGCCAGGCACATGGCGAGCACGAACGCCAAGCGATGGTTGAACACCAGGCGCTCCAGCCCGTTGCCCGAGCGCGTGTCGAAGTCTTCGAGGTTGCGGATCACCGGCAAGGTGTCTTGTTGGATATCGGCCATCAGGGTTTTCTCTTGTTATGGACGGTGCTTACTGGAGCGCCAGCGTGCGTACGCCGCGCTCGCCCACCAGCACCAGATCGGTGGCGGTGTCAAAGGCGCTGGCACTCACGGGAGTGCGCGAGGCTTGGCGCACCAGGATGAAACTGGCGCCCCCATCGCGGCTTTGCAGCAGGTCACCGGCCTGGCTCGACAGCCAGAACTGGCCGTTGCTGTCCTGGCTGGCAGCGGTGAGGCTGGTGGCCAGGCCCGTGTTCACCGGCTGCCAGTTCAGGCCGCCATCGGTGCTGCGGTAGACATGGCCGCGCAGCCCGTAGGCCAGCAGCACCCCCGCTTTGCCGGTGATGCCGAAGAACGTGCCGCTGTAGGGCGTGGTCAGCCGGGTGAAACGCTGGCCGGCGGCATCGAGCTTGAGCAGCAGGCCCTGCTCGCCGGTGATGTACAGCGCGCCGTCGATCTGGGCCAGGCTGGTCAGGTGCAGGCCCTGGGGGTTGTCGCTGCGCTCGAGCCAGGGCGTCCAGCTGCGCCCGCCGTCAGTGGTGTGCAGCAGCAGATTGAACACGCCGACGGCAAAGCCGTGCTGTTCATCGGTGAACCACACATCCAGCAGCGGCTTGTCAGCACCTTCGGCCACAAGGCGCTCGCCCTCGGCCACCCAGGCGGCCCAGCGTTCATCCTGCGGGGCGGCCTGGGCCTGGGCGCGGTACCAGGCGAGTACTTGCTCTGCGAGCACGCGACCGTCCAGCTGTTTTTCCCAATGCTCACCGCCATCGCCGCTGTGCAGGATCACCCCGTCGTTGCCCACGGCCCAGCCACTGCGGGGAGTGGGAAAGCTCACCGCATTGAGGTCGGCGCTGACCGGTACCTGAGCCTGCTGCCAGTGCGCGCCGTGGTCATCGGAATACACGATGTGCCCACGGGGGCCGACAGCCACCAACCGCTCACCGGCACGGCCCACATCGCGCAAGGAGCTGACCGGCGCCAGCGCGCTGGGCATCGCTGGCAGGTCCAGCACATCCACGTAGGGCGCGGCCTGGGCCAGGCCATGCAGGGCGGCACAGAGCATCAGCACCTGGGCGCTTGATTTGAAGACAGACATCCCGAACCTCCCGATTCGTCGGACGGGGCCTGCGCAAGGCAACAGCGCAGGCCCCAGGCACTCAGCGAATACCGGCCCCCGCCAGGGACTCGGGCGACCATTGGGTCTTGGACAGGGGGTCGATGTAGCGGATACCGCCGTAGGCACCGACCACGCCATTGAGGTTGTAGGTGCCACCGATCAGGTCGTAGATCATGAACGGCGTGGCATCGGGGGTGGTCTTGTCGTAGCTCTGGGTGAGGAAGGCGAACGAGCCACGGTACAGCTGGCCACGGGCGTCGTACTGGTCCGAGGCCAGGGCGACCCAGCTGTCTTCATCGAGGTAGAAGCGACGCTTGTGGTAGATGTGGCGCGCGCCGTCCTTGAGCTTGCCCTCCACCACCCAGACCCGGTGCTTCTCCCAGCGCACGAACTGCGGCGCCAGGTGGTTGGGCGTGGTCAGCTGGCTGACATCGGTGTTGTAGGTCAGCTTGTAGGTGTTGTACGGCACGTACATTCCCTGCTTGCTCACCAGGGTCCAGTCGTAGCGGTCCAGGGCGCCGTTGAAGACGAACACGTCATCGTAGGTGCCCGAGCCCGAAGTGCCCGGGTTGGGTGTGTCGTAGGCCAGGTTCGGCGCCAGCTTCACCCGGCGCTGGCCCGGCAGGTACTGCCAGGCGCTACGTGGCTGGGCCAGGGGGTTGGCGGCGTCGCGCAGCATCATCGCTTCGCCGGCGCGGCGGGCTGGGGCGGTGTACACCAGTTTCATCTGGTAGTAGGTGTCCTTGGCGCCGATGGTCTTGCCCATGTCCTCATAGACCGGGTAGCTGATGTTGGCCTGGCCTGTGGTGGACAAGGTGGCCTTGCCGGCCGCATCGACGTTCCAGGAGTCGTACTTGGCGGTCATGCTCACGCCCTGGTAGCGCAGCAGGAAGTTCCACATGGCCTCGGCGCCGGTCTGCGGAATCGGGAACGGGATGCCCGGCAGCACGTTGTCCACCGCGGTACCGCCTTCCTGGCTGCGGGCGCCGGTGGCGTTCTTGAGGGTGTTGTCCAGCACCGGCTGCGGCAACGCGACGGTGCGGTGGGTCGGGTAGACATCCACCTGGAAGGTCGGGAAGCGCTTGAGCAGCTCCAAGGTGGTGGCGGTGAGCTGCGCCTTGTACTGCTCGGCGTTGGCAGCGTTGATCACCAGCAGCGGCTTCTCGCTGGCGAAGGGGTCTGGGCGCATGCTAGCGCCCTGCTGGTAGCTGGCCGGCGGGGTGACCAGGCCGCCCTGGTAGGCCGGGATGCTGCCGTCGGCGCTGGCAGCCTTTTCGGCCCCCACCGACGTCAGGCTGGTGCCCAGGCGCGCGACCTGGTCACTGGAGACTGCCGCCTGGGCGACATTGAGGGCGAGCAGCGACAGGCACGAGGCCAGCAGGGTGTTGTGCAGAGCTTTCATGATTGGGGTTCCTGTACTCAGAAGGTGGTCTTGAGGGTCAGGTAGAGCGCACCACGGTCCTCGGTGGTGGCGCCGCCACCGGAGAAGGAGGCGTAGCCGCCGCCATAGCAGGTGTAATCCTGCTCACCATCCAGGGCATTGGGGGTCGAGCCGTCGGTCTGGCCATCCTTGCAGGACTCGGCCTTGCCGAAGCTGTCGACATATTTGAGATCGACGAAATACTGGTTGTAGAGCGCAGCGCTCACACCGACGGCGTAGTTGCCGGTGTCTTCGGCGCCACCGCCCTGGACCGGCGACACACCGTCCAGGCCGACGTTGATCGACAGCGGCAGGCTCATGTCCACGCCGGGGAACACCTGGTACCAGGTGGGGGTGAAGTTGACCGCGATGCCCCAGTTGTCACGGGTGGGTTTGTCGATGCCGCGGTAACTGCCCTTGCCCTTGTACAAGGCCTCGTTGTGGCTATCGAGCTTGAGCAGGTTGCTGTAGAACAGCTCGCCCAACAGGGTCGCGGAGTCGAACAGCGGCGTGTCGCCGATGCTCATCAGCCCGTTGAGGGTCCAGTGCAAGGTGTCGCCGGTGGCGCTCATGCTGTCGCCATCGTGTGGAGTCTCATAGACCACGCCGCTGCTGGGCAGGCGCGGCGGCAACAGGCCGAAGCCATTGCCCAGGCCACCCTGACCGGGCGCGCTGACGATCGCCGGGATGCTCGAGAGCGGCATGTTGTGGCGGATGTTCAGGTCGCTGCCGACGCTGATGCCACCGACGTCCTTGGACAGGCTCAGGCCATAGATGTCGATATCGTCGGCATAGGCGAACTGGTACGTGGCGCTCTGTAGCGAGTTGTACAGGTTGCCCACGGCGCCCGGCAGCCCGGCCGGCGGGTTGCCGAACGGGCCGCGAGCGACGGTCAGGCCGCGGGCATCGAGCCAGGCCTGGGGCAGGATCTCCGAGCTCTTGCGGTAGTAGAAGCCCAAGGTGCCATCCAGCCATTCGGGCGACCATTTGGCCATGACGCCCCAGTCGCCGCGCTTGCGCGGGGTGAGGTCGTGGCCACGGCGAATGTTGGTCAAGGCGCCCTGCACCGGAATCAGCCCCGGGGTGCCGGTGTGACCGAGCAGGAAGCTCTGGGCGCCCTCGCCTACCAGGTCCGAGCCGCCGTAATAGGTGCCCGCTTCCGGCAGTCGGGCGGCGTCCCAATCCAGGAAGTACTGGGCGCCCAGGGTCAGTTCGGGATTGACCAAAAACGAGGCAGACAGCTGGTTACGCGGCACGAACAGCTCCTTGGCCTCGGTGCCGGGCGAGGCCGCGAGCTTGGCCAGGTCCAGGCCGGACTGCCCATAACTCAGCGAATGCACCGGGTTGAGCAGGGTCTCGCCCCAGAACAGGTTGTGCTGGCCGAGTTTGCCGCTGAGTTCGGACGCCTCGCCCACCTCGGTGCGCATGAACACGAACGCATCGAGCACTTCACCGGACGGCCCGCTGTAGTAGCGCTGGGCGTAGTTGCTCAGGTGCGGGCTGCCCAGCGGCACACCGGTGCCGGGCAGGCCATTGAGGCTGGGGTTGATGCCCGATTGCTCGCCGTTGCCGTTGACGAAGGGGTTGGCATTGGAGCCGGTGTTGTCGTAGGCCTTGTCGTACCAGCTGGCGGCGCTGACGCGAAAGCCCATGCGCTGCTGGTAGATCACATCCAGTTCAGTCAGCAGGTCGACCCGGTTGGTGATGGTGGTACCGGCCTTGCGGAAGTTGTAGTCGCCGTCGTTGTTGTTCGGCGTGGCCAGCATGCGCTTGTCGGCGCTCTCGGTGCGTACGCCGTAGTTGTACTTGACGGTGTTGTCCAGGCGAACGGACCAGTCCTCATGGCCGGTATCGACTTCGAAGGCCTGGGCACCAGGCAAGGTGAGCAGGCCAACGGTGCAGGCCAACAGACAGTGGGTGCGTGACTTGGGCATTGCGTGACTCCGGTTATTGTTATTGTTCTGTTCACCGCCCGTCGTGCGCGGGCGTTGGTCAAGCGGTGTTGCGGTATTGCGGTGTCAGCGGTCGAGTTGTTGGATCAGCGCCTCGGCCTGGGGCCAGGGGCCAAAACCGGCAGCCGGGTTGAGGTGGCCGACCGCGCCCAGCGCCAGCAACTCGCTGCCCCAGGCCTTGGCCAGGGCGGTGGCGGCGTCCAGGCTGGCCAGGTGATCATTGCTGCTGGCCGCGACGATGCTGGGGAACGGCAACGGCGCGAGCGGCAAGGGTGTCCAGCCGTTTTCCTGCAGGCGTTCGGGGCTTGGGTAGGCGGCGGGCCACTGGGCCTGCAGGTCCGGCGGTGCGGCCAGCAGCGCGCCCTTGATCGGCCGCTGATGGCGCGCCGCCCAGTGGGCCACCATCAGCACCCCGGCGCTGTGGGCCACCAGCACCACATCGCCGTCGATATGCTCGATCTCGCGCTGGATCGCCTCGACCCGGGCATTGCAGTCCAGGCCATTGATCTCCAGCGGCGGCACCGTACGCACCTTGGCCAGGCGTGCGTGGAGCAAGGTCTGCCAATGCTCGGCAACGTGCTCGCGCAGGCCGGGAACGATCAGGACGGTCGCGTTGGTATGCAGTTTTTCCACGTCGGCACCTCAGCCAGGGGTGGTGCGCCACCTGGTCGCAGGAGCGCTTTGGACCTCACAGTAATGAGCGGTCCAGCCAGGCGCTTTACATTGGGCGTCAGTGACTTTTCATTTGATGACAGCGACTTTGCCGGGGGTCGACGTCGCCTGGTTTATGGGGAAATGGCCGAAATTTCCAGACCAACAGCAGCTTCTCATTTGGTGACACCCGAGCTATAAGAAGAGACCCGTGGGCCGTCGCGGGTCACCTAATGAGAACGCGTGGAAAACAATAAAATGACCGCCCTCGTACGTGCTGCAAGCCTGACCAACTACCTCGAAGTGTCCCGTCATCTGGGGCTGAACCCCCATGCTTTGCTGGCCCAGGTCGGGCTCAGCGCCAGCCTTCTGGACGACCCCAACCAGCGCATCCCAGCCGCCACGGTGATCGCCTTGCTGGAGGCTTCGGCACAGGCCAGCCAGTGCGAGACCTTCGGCCTGCGCATGGCGGAACTGCGCCAACTGTCGGACTTCGGCGAGATCAGCCTGCTGCTCAGCCACCAGCGCACCCTGCGCGATGCCTTGCAGGTAATCGTGCAGTATCGGCACTTGCTCAACGATGCCTTGGCCATCCATGTCGAGGAAGCCGGCAAGACGGTGATCATTCGCGAAGAGGTGGTCACCGACCGCGCCCACGGCAGTCGCCAGGCCACGGAGCTGGCCATCGGCGTGATGCTGCGCCTGTGCGCGGCCCTGCTGGGCGCGCATTGGCGGCCGATCAGCGCCAACTTCACCCACACCGCGCCCGCCGATCCGACCATCCACCGGCGTATCTTCGGCTGCAAGCTGGTGTTCGGCAGTGAGTTCAACGGCATCGTGTGCCCGGCGACCGACCTGGACACCACCACCCCACTGGCCAACGAAGCCATGGCACGCCTGGCCCAGCGCTACCTGGACACCCTGCAGGCCAGCGGCACACCGTCGCTGGAGCTGGAAATGCGCAAGACCATCTACCTGCTGCTGCCCATGGGCCGCGCTACCATCGAACAGGTGGCGCAGACCCAAGGCATGAACGTGCGCACGCTACAGCGGCGCCTGGAGGACTGTGGCGTGACCTTCAGTGACCTGGTCAACGGCGTGCGCCGCGACCTGGTGCTGCGCTACCTGGAGAACCCCAATTATTCGCTGGGACGCATTGCCGACATGCTCGGCTATTCGATGCCCAGCTCCTTCACCCGCTGGTTCATCGCCCAGTTCGGCATGCCGCCGGCCAGCTGGCGGGCCAGTCATCCGCCCTCGGCGGCGCATTGAAGTGCTTGGGGCCGCAGCGCAGCCCCGGGGATCAGCAGGCCACCTCGGCCTCGATCAGGATGAACACGGCCTCCCCTTCCCGCTCCACCGGATAACGGGCCACCTTCAGCACCGTGGAATTGAGCAGGTACCCGCTGGTCAGGTCGAAGCGAAGCCCATGGGCGCAGCACTGGATAATGCGCCCTTCCAGGCGCCCACCGCACAACGAGGCCCCCTGGTGCGGGCAACTGTCGTCGATGACATAGAGCACACCCTCGACATCGAACAAGGCCAGGCTTTTATCCTGGTACTCGAACAACGCCCTGCCGTTACGCGGCGGCAACTTGCCCGGCGGCACCGCGACACGCCGGCTCATGCCGGTTGCGCTTCGCACAAGGCCTCGAACAACACATCAGCAGGTTGCGCGCCCGACACCACTCGACGCCGGTCGACGACAAAACACGGCACCCCACCCGCCGCCCGCCCCTGCTCGCCCATGAATGGCCGTGCATCCTCGCGCAGGCAATCGGCAACCTGCGCGGGCATCAGGCCACAGCCCTGGGCGATGGCGAGCAAGGTCGCGCGATCGCCCAGGTCCTGCCCTTCATGGAAATACGCCGCGAACAATCGCATCAGCAAGGCATCGGCCTGTTGCCGGTTGCCCAGCGCCTGCACGCGCTGCAACAGACGATGGGCATTGGCGGTATTGGGCATGCGCCGGATCCGGGCAAATTCGATGTGCTCACCCACCGCGCTCGCCGCGTCGCGCACCTGGGCCTGGCGCTGGCGCACCGCTTCGTCGCTGCCCAGCCGCTCGCGGTAGAACGCCTCGAACGGCACCCCTTCAGCAGCAAGGCCAGGCAGCAACTGCACACCCCGCCAGTGCACCCGGACCTGGCGCTGCGGCTGCTCGCGACGCAACCGCGCCAGGGCCTGGTCCAGGTGGCGCTGGCCAATCAGGCACCACGGGCAAATGAAGTCAAAGAACACATCCAACGTCACCGTCTGCATCATGGCTGCGCTCCAGGGACCAGGGTCGGCTCGTTGTCCTGCAGACGGGCCATGTCCCGGTGGTAGTGACGCTTGGCGATGAAGAACACCAGCGCAGCTCCAAGGCTCATCAGCGGTACCAACTGCATCGCCGCGTGCAGGCCAAGCACATCGGATACGCGCCCGGTGATCAACGGTCCGGTGGCCAGGCCCAGCAGGTTGTTGGCCAAGGTCAGGGTGGCGAACGCCGTGCCGTGCACCGAATAGTGAGTCAGGTTGGCGACCATGGCGCTGGACGGCCCGCTGGTGCCTGCGGCGACCATCATTCCCAGGCAGATCAGCACCAGTTGCGCCGTGCCCGTGGGCAAGGCGAAGGCCACCGACAGCAACAGGCAACTGCCCAGGCAATAGGCGATGGCCAGGCTGATCTTGCGGTCCTGGCGCACACGCCCGAGGCGGTCGCAGAGCATAGCGCAGAGGATCATGCCCACACCGCTGCACAGCACGATGATCGCGGCGATCACCCCGGCCCGGTCGGTGCCCATGGCGTAGTAACGGCTCAGGTAGCTGGGCATCCACACGATCACCGTGCCGCTGACGAACAGCTGCAGGCCGCTGCCGACATAGGCGGCGATCACCGAGCGGCTGCTGTACAGGGTGCGCAACGGCCGGGCTGCCTTGCACAGGGCCTTGTCCAGCCGCCGCGGCGCGACCTTGGCCTCCTTGACCACCATCGGATAGATCAGGGCCAGCAGCAACCCGAACAACGCCATGCCAGCGAACGACCAACGCCAGCCGAAATGCTCGGCCAGCACCCCGCCCAGAGCCATGCCCAACACCGAGCCGAACATGCCACCAGCCATGAAGGCGCCCGCCAGGGTGGCGCGCATGTCACGGGGGAATACCGCGACCACCACGGCGATGCCGACGCTGCCGTAGGCAGCCTCGCCCACCCCCACCAGAAACCGCGCCACGAACATCTGCGGGTAGTTCTGCGCCAGGGCGCAGCCCAAGGTGGCCAGGCTCCAGAGCACGGCCATCAGCACCAGGCTGCGGACCCGGCCGAAGCGGTCAGCGAGCAGCGACAGCGGAAAGGTCAGAAGCCCCACCATCAGCGCGACAATGCCGCTGAGCAGCCCCAGCTGGCTGTCGCTCAGGACCCATTCTTGCTTGAGCAGAGGAAAGACCGCATTGAGTACCTGTCGCGACATGTAGTCGGAGATCAACAGGCCAAAGGTCAGGGCAAAGACCACCCAGGCATAGCGCCTGGATATGCCACGGGAAGTGTCAGTGTCAGCGTCATCGTCTGCGGCGCTGGCGAGATAGGCGGCCATGGTGCCTCCTTGGGGTATCTGGCGTGGATGTTGTTTTTGTTGTTATGAGATGAAGCCAAAAAACCTGGGCCGCCTTTTTAAGGCACGGCCTTGCATCGCGAAAGGGCTGCAGAGCAGCCCAAGCCATCGTTGCCAATCTTTCGGGCCATAAGGCCGCGCCTATAGGGCCCACACGCCTTCAGGCGCGTTGCGGCACGCCCTTGCGCCCGGGCTGGCGGTTGGGCGCCATGCCATTGGCCTTGAGGGTCTGCTCGATGCTGCTGTACTGCTCGCCAATGCGGTAGATGGCGCGGGCCTCTTTGCCGGTGGCGATTTCCCGGCCCAGTTCGTGGGCCACGCGCACGGTCTGCTGGATCTGCTGCACCGAGGTGAAGCGTTTGCCGTGCTGGTCGATGATGGTGTCTTCGTTGCCACAGCGCGGGTGCAGGCCCATGGCCAATGCCATGGTGTTGAACGGCAGCACGTTCTTGAGCAGCGATTCGGCGGTCAGGGTGCAGCCATCCGGCGCGCGGTGGATGAAGTTGAAGAAGTTGAACGGGTTGGGGCCGTCGAAACCGCCGCCGATGCCGATCCAGGTCAGATTCAGCGGGCCCATGTAGTCGCCCCGGCGCACGATGCGTTCGAGGGTTTCCAGGGCGTGCATGCCGGTCAGCTGGAAGTGCGGCTGGATGTTGCTGGCCTGCAGGCGGCGCAGGTGCTCGCGCACCCAGGCCGGCCCGGCTGGCACGGTCATTTCGCTGTAGGCCGCCTGGATGGCCGGGTGGGCCAGGGAAGTGCCTTCAAGGTACTCGGGGTACAGCAGCTCCATGATGTTCATCTGGGTGGTGTTGATCGCCACCGTCACCTGGTCGGGCTTGGGCGTCAGTTCGGCCAGCATATGGCGAGTGTCGTCTGACAGCCACTTGGCCGCCTCGCCCTCGCTCTCCGGGGCAAAGGAAATCGAGCCGCCCACCTGGATGATCATGTCCGGTACCGCTTCACGTACGCCGGCGATCAGCTCGTTGAACTTGGACAGGCGCTTGGAGCCCTTGCCGTCCAGCTCGCGCACGTGCAGGTGCAGCACGGTGGCGCCGGCCTCGTAGCAGTCGACTGCCTTTTGCACCTGCTCGTCCATGGTCAGCGGGATGTCTTCGGGGAAGTCCTCGGGCATCCACTCCGGGCCATAAGGGGCCACGGTGATCACCACCTTTTCCATGTTTTCCGGGTGCAACGAGTCGTCGAAGAATTGCATGAAGTAGTCCTCGCTATTGTTATTGTCCTGGTGCCGCCAACCGGCGGCGGGTGACTCAGAATGTGCGATCGCCCTTGATCCCGGCCCGCTCCATCTTGCGGTGACAGGGCGGGTAGTCCATGACCGCGTAATGCTGGGTGCTGCGGTTGTCCCAGATGGCGATGCTGCCCGGCGACCA
This sequence comes from Pseudomonas sp. PKS, assembly GCF_051913525.1. Taxonomy (NCBI): domain Bacteria; kingdom Pseudomonadati; phylum Pseudomonadota; class Gammaproteobacteria; order Pseudomonadales; family Pseudomonadaceae; genus Pseudomonas; species Pseudomonas sp. PKS. The sequence continues at coordinate 181,363 of NZ_JBEGDO010000005.1, forward strand.
GCGCCAGCGGACCTGGTACTCGGGCAAGTAGGCCTGGCTGACCAGATAGCGCAGCAGGTCTGCGGCACCGGGGTTGGCGTCCTGGCCGAAGCGCACCCGCTGCGGGGTGTGGTAGTTGGTGAAATGGGTGGTGAAGGCGTTGACGAACAGCACCTGCTCCCCGGTTTCCGGGTGGGTGCGCACCACCAGGTGCTCGGCGTCGGGGTACTGGGCCTTCAGCGCCAGGCGTTTTTCCAGCGCCATGGCGGCACCGAAGCTCGCCTCGATGCTGTGGCGCGCGCGCAGGCCCTCGATCTTGGCTTTCACATCGTCCGGCAGGTTCTGATAGGCCAACACCATGTTCGCCCACATGGTGTCGCCCCCCACCGGCGGACACTCCACGCAGCGCAGCACACAGCCCATGGGCGGGGCCTCGCGCCAGGTGGCGTCGGTGTGCCAGGCGTTTTCGTAGCGGTCGGCCGGCTGGTCGGGGCGCTTGTAGATCTGCACCAGGCCTGGGTGGTCCGGGTCGCTGCCGGCCACCGGATGATCCTCCAGCTCACCGAAACGCCGAGCGAAGGCCACATGCTCGGCGCGGGTGATGGCCTGGTCGCGCAGGAACAGCACGCGGTGCTTGAGCAATTGCGCACGGATCTGTTCGAACAGAACATCGTCGTGGATCGCATCCGCCAGCTTGACCCCGATCAGCTCGGCACCGATGGCGCAGGTCAGTTGTTCTACGTGCATGGTGTTGCCCTCTTCAGATGATGAAGATCGACGAGCCGGTGGTTTTGCGTGCTTCCAGGTCACGATGGGCCTGGACCGCGTCCTGCAAGGCGTAGTGCTGGTTGATCTCGATCTTGATGCGACCGCTGCTGACATGGTCGAACAGCTCGCCGGCAAGATCGGCTTTCTCGGCCGGATCGGCGATGTAGTCGGCCAGCGCCGGACGGGTCAGGTGCAGGGAACCCTTGATCGCCAGCAACTGCGGGTCGAACGGCTCGATGGTGCCGGAGGCGGTGCCGACGCAAACCATCAGCCCGCGACGCTTGAGCGAGTCGAGCGAGGCCATGAAGGTGCTGCGGCCAACGCTGTCGAATACCACGTTCACACCGACCCCGTCGGTGAGTTCGCGCACGCGCTTGGCCACGTCCTCGACGCTGTAGTTGATGGTGTGGGTGCAACCGTGCGCGCGGGCAAGCTCGGCCTTGGCCTCGGTGGACACCGTGCCGATCACATTCACGCCCAACAGCTTGGCCCACTGCGAGACGATCAGGCCGACGCCACCGGCGGCGGCGTGCAGCAGCACCGTGTCACCGGGCTTGAAGTCGTACAGCCGGCGCATCAGGTAGGCCGAGGTCAGGCCACGCATGGTCATGGCCGCCGCGGTTTCGAAGGCGATGGTTTCCGGCAGTTTGATCAGCGCATTGGCCGGGATCAGGCGCTCGGTGCAGTAGGCGCCCAGGGTGTTGAGAAAGCCGGTGTAGGTCACCCGGTCGCCCACCACCACGCCGGTCACGCCCTCGCCCACCGCCTGCACCACGCCGGCCGCTTCGACGCCGATGCCGTTGGGCATCGGGATCGGATAGGTGCCATTGCGAAAATACGTATCGGCGTAGTTCAGGCCCACTGCCACATGGCGCAAGCGCACCTGGCCCGGTCCGGGTTCGCCGACCTCGGCATCTTCATAGCGCAATACCTCGGGACCGCCAGGTTCATAGAAGCGTACGACTTTGGCCATGCTCTCACTCCAATCGATCGATCTGGACGCACTGCGTCAGTTCAGGTTGATTGGACTCTAAGCGCTGCGCCCGGCAGGTGCTTCGCATCCGACGACACGGGTTTTTCATTTGGTGACAGCGTGCGACGCTTCGTCACGGGCCATCCAGGTTGCAGGCATATCGCCAGTGACTGGCTATGCTTGGTAGGCGCGTGCGTAGCGCACGCCTAACCGGAATCGACGACATGGAAAGAAGCCCGATGAAATTCACTCGTTCCCTCGCCTTTGCCTCGCTGACCTGCACTGCCAGTTTCACCGCCGTTGCGGCCCCGCTGCCGCTGGGCAGTGAAGCCCTGGAAAGCCACGTCTCCACCCATGTGCTGGCGGTCGATGCACCGAATTACCAAGTCACCGTCGAAGGCCCCAACAAGAAACCCGTGACCTTCCAGCTCACCGAGAAAGCCAAGGCCCTGCCCAACCTCAAGGTGGGGGACAACGTGGACATCTACGTGACCCGGGCGGTCGCCTACGCACTCAATACCGAGGTCGGCGGCGCGCCGAAGATGAGCGAGGAGTCCGGTACCATCCGCGCCACCAAGGACAACCCCAACCCCGGCGGCGAAGCGTTCCGCCAGGTCAAGGTCACCTCCAAGATCAGCAAGATCGACCTGAAGAACCATGAAGTGACCCTGCTGCCGCCGGAAGGCAAAGTGCAGGTGGTCAAGGTCGAGAACCCCGACCTTCAGGCCCGCATGAAGAACCTCAAGGTCGGCCAGACGGTCGATGCCATCTACACCGAAGTGCTGCGCGTCGAGACCTCGCGCTGACCATTCGCGGGTAAACCCGAAGCGCCGAACCACTACGCCGGCAAGGCTTGCGGTGAATCTGCGTGAGCGGGTTTACCCGCGAAGAAGACTGTTGGCTCCCACATGCCCCTCACCCCGCGTTCGGCAACTGCGCCCGCAAGAACGCCATCAACGCCCCCGCCGCCGGCGACAGGCTGCGCCCCTTGCGGGTGAGCATGCCGATCTGGCGCTCTACCTTGGGCGCGGCCAACGGCAGGAAGGCGAGTTTCTCGTTCTCCAGCGGAAACGCCAGGTACGGCAAGGTGCTGATCCCTACCCCTTCTTCCAGCATCGCGATCAACGAAATCATGTTGGAGACGAACAACCGGCTGTGCTCCAGCAAACACGCCGCATCGGTGCCTTCGAGCAGCCGCGAGGTGCCGTTGCCGATCATCGGCAGGCCCTGCAGCTGCGACCAATGCAAGGCTCCGCCCACCTGCACCAGCGGATGATCGGCCCGGCACACCACGCCCACCTGATCATGGGCGATGGGCGCGAACTCGATCTGCTCGTCCTCCATCCACAGGCTGCTGATCCCAAAGTCCACCTGCCCCTTGGTCAACAGTTGCTGGACACTTTCGGCCGTGCCGTCCTGGATGCTGACTTGCACGTTCGGGTGCTCGGCCACGAAACGCGCCAACGGCCCTGGCAATAAACGGCTGGCCACCGAGGGCACGGTGGCGATGCTGACCTGGCCGATCTCATGCCGAGCCAGCAGGGTGGCTTCGCGGGCGATGCGGTCGTGGTGCTCGATCAAGCCACGAAACAGCGGCAGGCAATGCTCGCCGAACGGCGTCAGTTCCACCCGGCCACCGCCCTTCTCGACCAGGGCCTGACCCAATTTCTGTTCCAGCTCCCGCACTGCCAGCGAGATCGCCGGCTGGGTGCGAAACGCCTGGCGTGCGGCGGCGTGGAAGCTCTTGAGTTCAGCGACCAGCACGAAATAGCGCAGCTGGGCGATCTTCAGTTCGGGCAGCATGGTTAGCGATCCTTATCAAAGCATTTTTTTTATTAATTTTTATTTGCTGCATATTGCTCGCAAGATGAGAGCCAGGCAAACGGAGGCTTTCATCCATGACGTACAAGAACTACATCGATGGCCAGTGGTGCGAAGGCCAGGCCACCCTGGCGAATCACAGCCCCTCGGATACTCGCGACCTGATCGGCGAGTACCACCAGGCCAGCGCCGAACAGGCCCGCCAGGCCATCCAGGCCGCCCGCGCCGCGCAACCCCTGTGGGCCGCCTCGGGCCTTGAGGCCCGCCAGCAGGTGCTGATGGCCATCGGCGACGAGCTGATCGCCCGCAAGGAAGAACTCGGCGAGCTGCTCTCGCGTGAAGAAGGCAAGCCCCTGGCCGAAGGCATCGGCGAGGTCAACCGCAGCGGCCAGTTCTTCCACTACTACGCCGCCGAAGTGCTGCGCCAGATGGGCGAGACCGCCGCCTCCGTGCGTCCGGGGATCGACATCGAAGTGCACCGCGAGCCGGTGGGCGTGGTAGGCATCATCACCCCGTGGAACTTCCCCATGGCCACTGCGGCCTGGAAGATCGCCCCGGCCCTGGCCTTCGGCAATGCCGTGGTGTTCAAACCGGCCAATCTGGTGCCGGCCAGCGCCTGGGCCTTGACCGAGATCATCAGCCGCCAAGGCCTGCCCGCCGGCACCTTCAACCTGGTCATGGGCAGCGGCGCCAACGTTGGCGAAACCCTGGTCAACTCGGCCGACATCGACGCCCTGACCTTCACCGGATCCCTGGAAACCGGCCGCCGCGTCGCCGTCGCCACCGCCGGCAACCTGGTGCGCTGCCAGCTGGAGATGGGCAGCAAGAACGCTCTGGTGGTGATGGACGACGCCGACCTGGACCTGGCGGTGGAATGCGCGCTCAACGGGGCGTTCTTCGGCACCGGGCAGAAGTGCACGGCGTCTTCGCGACTGATCGTCTGCGACGCAATCCACGACCGTTTCGTCGAGGCCCTGCGCCTGCGCATGCGCCAGCTCAAGGTCGGCCATGCCCTGCAGGCCGGTGTACAGATCGGCCCGGTCGCCGATGCGCGCCAGCTGGAGCAGAACCTGGAGTACCTGCAACTGGCCCAGGCCGAAGGCGCCACCTTGATCGAAGGCGGCGAACGCCTGCAGCTGGACACCGACGGCTACTACATGCGCCCGGCACTGTTCATCGACAGCCGCAACGACATGCGCATCAACCGCGAAGAGGTCTTTGGCCCCATCGCCTGCGTGATCCGCGTGCGCGACTTCGAAGAGGCCCTGGCCACGCTCAACGACACCCAGTACGGCCTTACCGCCGGCATCATCACCCAGTCGCTGCGCCACGCCAGCGAGTTCAAGCGCCGCGCCCAGACCGGCTGCGTGATGGTCAACCTGCCTACCGCCGGCACCGACTACCACGTGCCGTTCGGCGGTCGCAAAGCGTCGAGCTTCGGCCCGCGCGAACAGGGCCAGTACGCCCGCGACTTCTACACCGTGGTCAAGACCACCTACCTGCGGCCCTGAAGGAATACGCGCCATGCACGACCTCTTGATGATCGACGGCCTGCAGTACTCCAACTGGGGCCCGGAGATATTCCAGCAAATGCAGGCCGGTGGCCTGAGCGCGGTGCACGCCACCATCGCCTACCACGAGAACGCTCGCGAAACCCTGTCGCGCCTGGGCGAGTGGAACCGCCGCTTCGAGACCTGGCCCGAACTGATCCGCCCGGTACGCTCGGCCAGCGACATTCGCCTGGCCCATGAAGAGGGCCGCGTGGGGATCTTCTTCGGCTTCCAGAACTGCTCGCCGATCGAGGACGACATCGCCTTGGTGGAAGTCTTCCGCCAGCTCGGGGTGTTCGTCATGCAACTGACCTACAACAACCAGAGCTTGCTGGCCAGCGGTTGCTACGAGCGCGAAGACAACGGCATCAGCCGCTTCGGACGCCAGGTGATCGCCGAGATGAACCGCGTCGGCATGCTGATCGACATGTCCCACAGCGCCGAACGCAGCACGCTGGAGGCCATCGAGCTGTCGACCCGACCAGTGATCATCTCCCACGCCAACCCGTCGAGCTTCCACGCCGCCAAGCGCAACAAGTCCGACGCGGTGCTGCGCGCAATCGCCGAGTCCGGCGGGTTGCTGGGCTTTAGCACCTACCCGTTCCACCTCAAGGGCGCCTCGGAGTGCTCCCTGGAGAGCTTCTGCGACATGGTCGCGCGCACCGCCGACCTGATGGGCGTCGAGCACATCGGCATCGGCACCGACCTGTGCCAGGGACAGCCGCTATCGGTGCTCGAATGGATGCGCAACGGCCGCTGGAGCAAGGAGAAGGACTACGGCGAAGGCTCCAAGGACAACGCCAACTGGCCAGCGCCGTTGCAATGGTTCCGCGACAGCCGCGACTTCCCCAACATCGCCCAGGGCCTGCGCGCCCGTGGCTTTGCCGAGGAAGACGTGCGCAAGATCATGGGGCTGAACTGGTTGCGCCTGCTGGAAACCGCCACCACGGCGCAGGCCTGAGCCCCCCGCACGGACAGCCTTACAAAAACAACAATCACAGGTTCCGGAGGCTAAATGAAAAACCCAACCACCCTGCCGGCTGACGACCAGACTATGCGCCTGCCGCTGTCGCGGGACATCGACTGGCCGCTGTTTCTGATCAGCGGCGGCTTTCTCGGCGCATTCCTGTTGGCGGCATTGATCGACATCGATGCGGTGTCGGCCTTGGTCAACACCCTCTTCGCCTGGTCGACCAAGGCCTTTGGCCTGTACTGGCAGGTGCTGATGCTGGCGACCTTCGTGGTCAGTCTGGCCATTGGCTTTTCCAAATGCGGGCGCGTACGCCTGGGCGGCGTGACCCAACGCCCGGACATCAGCACCTTCAACTGGATCGCCGTGATCATGTGCGCCCTGCTGGCCGGCGGCGGCGCCTTCTGGGCCGCGGCCGAGCCACTGATGCACTTTGCCAGCCCGCCACCGCTGTTCGCGGGCATGCAACCGCACAGCGAAGCGGCGGCCACCGCGGCACTGGCGCAGTCCTTCGTGCACTGGGGCTTCCTGGCCTGGGCGGTGCTCGGCAGCTTGCTGGCGATCGTGCTGATGCACCTGCACTACGACAAAGGTTTGCCGCTGGCCCCGCGCACCCTGCTCTACCCGCTGTTCGGCGAGCGTGCGCTCAAAGGCCCGATTGGCACCCTGGCCGACGCCACCTCGATCATCGCGGTGGTCGCCGGTACCATCGGCCCGATCGGTTTCCTGGGCTTGCAGATCAGCAGCGCCTTGCATGCGGTGTGGGGTGTCCCCAACGGCATCGTCACCCAATCGATCACCATCGTGCTGGTCACGGCAATGTACACCGTCTCCTGCCTGGTAGGGCTCAAGGGCATCCGCTTCGTCAGCGAGATCAACGTCTGGCTGATGATTGGCCTGGCGGTGTTCATGGTGGTGTTCGGGCCGACGCTGTTCATCCTCGGCGGCTTCCCGCAGGCCTTCGCCCTGCACGTGGAGCACTTCATCCCGATGACGATGTTCCGCGCCGATCCCAAGTGGCTGGACTGGTGGACGGTGTTCTACTGGGGCTGGTTCATCGGTTATGCCCCGATGGTGGCGCTGTACGTCGCGCGGATCTCGCGGGGGCGCACCATCCGCGAGATCATCATGACCCTGTCGATCATCGCACCGTTGGTGACCATGTTCTGGTTCACCGTGGTCGGCGGTACCGGCATTGGCCTTGAGTTGCAGACCCCAGGCATCGTCACCGCCCATGGTGCCCAACCCGAGGACCTGCTGCTGGGCGTGACGCAGAACCTGCCGCTGGGCGGCTTGATCAGCGCGCTGTTCCTGTTCCTGAGCTTCATCTCGGTGGCCACCAACGGCGATGCCATGGCCTTCACCGTGGCGCTGGCGATGTCCAGCAACGATAAACCGAAGAAATGGCTGTGCGGCTTCTGGGCCATCGGCATGGGCCTGGCGGCGGTGGTGCTGATCACCATCGGCGCAGGCGGCGTGACCGCCCTGCAGTCCTTCATTGTCATCACCGCGGTGCCGGTGTCGCTGGTGATCCTGCCAGCGTTGTGGGATGCGGTGCGCATCGCCCGGCACATGGCCCGCGAACAAGGCGTCTGAACATGATGCATCCAGGTACGACAACAATGTCCAACACCGTGCTTGCCACCCCCACGCTGCGCCCTGCCGACCAGGTCATGGACCTGGCCCGGCTGGGCAGCCACTTCCAAAGCCCGCTGAGCTTCGTGCGCAGCAGCATGCGGCGGATGATGAACCAGCGCTGGCAGATCCAGCGCAGCCGCTTCGACCTCGATGGCGAAGGCTTCGGCACTGCGATCTACCGCATCGACACGCCGAACGCCCATTACCACTGCGTGATCTTCTCGGCCTACCTGCCGCCGGAAAAGCGCAGCGACCGGGTGATCGCCGACCAGTGGGACGTGACCTTCGTGCTGGTGGCCGGGGATGTCGACGCCGCGCAACTGGCCGACCTTGCGCGCAACGTGCCGCTGCAAGAGGCCGGGCGCTTCGATGCCCGTGTGCTGGTGCTGTCCCGGGCCAACCGCAGCCTGCGCAACTTCGACCGGTTCCTGGCGGCGCTGGCCGAGGGTCAGCAGCCGGACCCGCGTCAATTGGCCGAGGTGGGCTACCTCTACCGCACCACCGCCGTGTACGGCAACGGCAAGTTCGGCATCGCCGACTTCGGTTGCCTGCAAGACAACCCGGACTTCAACCAGCCGTTCAGCGCACAGATGTTCACGGTGTACCTGCTGCGCCACTTCAGTATCGAGCAGATCGAGCACATGGCCCGCGCGCTCAACCCGCAACGGGCGGTACAGCTGGCACCGGCGCTGCAACGCTACCTGGGCGTAGGCAATGCCACGGGCCTGGGCATGGCGCCTTTTTTGATCAATCACCCACAACTCGTGGAGCGCTGGATCAGCACGCGGGAAACCGCCCTGGCGCAGGTACTGGCACAACCGGCCGAACCTGCGCATCTGGCCCGCCTTCACCGGTTGCTCAGCCGCGCCCATCTGCACCTGAGCCAGACCCAGACCGACGATGTGCGCCAGCATGAGCAAAACCTGCGCACCCTCGCCGAGCTGTTGGCGTTGGCCGACTGGCTCGGTGGCCAGCCGGCAGGCGACGAGCTGTGGCCGCGCCTGCTGGCCTGGAGCGAAGCCCACGCCGGGCTAGGTTGCCAGGAGCTGCTGGTGAGCCTGTTGCTTGAGCTGTACCCCGAGCAGGTCACGCCGCTGGCCGAGCAGATGGGTGTGGCCGAAGGCCTGCGCCTGGATGCCCAAATGCCCCTTGCGCAGTTGCGTGAGCTCATCGAGCGGCAGTACGCCTGGGCCCTGGCCTATGACTTCAGCAATGTCGAAGCCGAGCACTTCTTCTGGTACCGCTCGGCCGAAAAAGAAGAACCGCGCCTGGGCATGCGCGCCGAGGAACCGGGTGCCGAAAAAGAGATGCAACTGGGCATCGCCCGCAACCTCCAGCGCTGCCATGGGGCGCTAGTCGAGCACCTGCGCGAGCAGCCCCAGGCACTGACCGCTCATTTCCTCATCGCCCAGCCGGTGTTCAAGGGCACGGTGCGCCGCCTGCAAGGCATGGCGCATACCACCTATGGCGAGATCCGCGCCAACCTGCTGGCCCAGGACATGCTGCCGATCCACCTGCTGCGCTGCAAACTGGCGTTCTTCGGCGCGGGCAAGTTCGACCCCAAGTCCAGCCGCTGGGTACGCATCACGCTGTTCCAGGGCGCGCCGCTGGTCAGCGACATCGGCCAGCCGTTCGATGATGACTGGAACTTCGCGGTGATGCCGCAGGAGGGGCTGTGACCATGCGCGTATCGCTCAACGAAATCCAGGTGATGTGCCGCAAGGCGTTCGAAGGCATGGGCTTTGCCGCTGGCGACTGCGAGGACGCCGCCGAGCTGGTGGGCTGGTTGCACCTGCAGGGGCTGGACGGCGTCGGCACGCTGGAAAAAGCCCTGGACTACCTGCAAAGCGAAGCCGAGCAGCCGTTCACCCTGTGCTACGAAGACAGCGCCCTGCTGGTGATCGACGCCAAGGGCCAGAGCGTGCTGCGTTGCGCCGCGACCGTGGTGGAGCTGGCGCTGGGCAAGGCCCTGCGCAGCGGTCAGGCGGTGCTGCGCATTCACCACTGCCACAACCGCCTGCTGTTGCTGGGCTACCTGAGCCGGGCGGCCGAGCTGGGACTGCAGGTGCAGGCCCGCTGGGACGATGCCCGCCAGCGCCATGTGGCTTGCTTCGCTGCAGGCGCCAACCACCCTCAATTGCACAACGACGCTCCGCCCGGCCCTCAGGACGGTATCGAACAAAGCATCACGGTGCTGTTCAGCCGCCCTGTCCGGGCCGTTGCACCGGAGGCTGCCACGCACAGCCTCCTCAACCAAGGCTTCACGGTCAGCGAGCACACCTGGCGCCGGCTCAAGCAGATGGCCGATCACATCCTCGTCGAAAGCACCGAAGCCTCCCGCCGCCATGGCGCGGGCGGCGGCAGCGATGCCGACTGACCCTTACCGGACACTCAGGAATTTCCTTCATGAAACATGCGATCAAGACCAACCTGTTCGCCTCCAAAGCCCCACTGGAATGGGCGGTCGTCGGCAATGGCACCCTGTACACCGCACAGATCCCCATCGACGCCCAAGGCCAGGTCGTCGCTGGCGGCATCGAGGCTCAGACCCGCCAGACCCTGGACAATCTGCGACATACCCTGGACGCGGCCGGCAGCTCGCTGGACGCCGTGACCCAGGTGCTGATCTACGTCACCGACCGCAGCTACCTGGCCACGGTCAACAGCCTGTACACCGATTATTTCCAGGCGCCCCACCCCAACCGCGCGGCCGTGGTGGTGGCCGGTTTGGCACGGGAGGAAATGCTGGTGGAACTGGTGGTCTACGCCTGCGTGTAAACCCACCCCAGAGGCTGCCTGACGGCCTCGCCAGATCCCCCGCGCAAGGCATCGGCTGTGCCGTTCGCGGAGGTTCGGTTAACCCGCTCCCACAGGATTCATCGCGGACCAGGTGGGAGTGGATTTACCCGCAAATGGGCCTTGAGCAGCCCGCAAAAACAGGATGTGGATAGACAGATCGCGCACCGCGCAGACCGATCGCGCACTCATCGTCGTGGACAGGGGCCTGTGCAATATCGCGGCCCAACGATCGCACTAATAGTGGCTAGCCCCTTACCCAACAACGAGGCTAGATCCGTGTATCCACGCGTCCTGTTTTCCCTGTCCCTGCTCGCCCTCGCCATTGGCACCGCTCACGCCGCCGAACCGCTCAACACCCCGCGCCTGGTGGGCATGGACAACTTCCGCGACATTGCCGGCACCACCACCGCGTACAGCACCGCCCACAATGGGACCATGCGCGCCGGCGTGTTCTACCGCACCAACGCCGTGACCCCGACCAGCGCGGACATGGCCACCCTCGCCAGCCTGAACATCGGCCAGGTGTTCGACCTGCGCACCCCCAACGAAATCGCCGCCACGCCTGACCGCCTGCCGCCCGGCGTGCGCTACCAGAACATCGACATCATCGGTGCGACCACCTCGGGGGTGGACATCACCAACACCACCTTCCACAACGCCGACGAGGCGATCGCCATGATGAAGGAGACCAATCGCGCGTTCGTCTATGACGCGGGCATGCGCAGCCAGTACACCGTGCTGTTCAACGAACTGGCCAGCGCCGAGGGCGCGACGTTGTTCCATTGCACCGCCGGCAAGGACCGCACCGGCTGGACCGCCGCAGTACTGCAAAGCATCGCCGGGGTGGACGACGCCACCCTCATGGCCAACTACCTGGCCACCAACGACTACACCGCCGACCGCATCGCGGCGACACTGGCAGCGCTGCCGCCGAACCTGGCTGCCATCTACGGGCCGATGATCGGCGTGGACGCCAGCTACCTGCAAGCAGGGCTCGATGAGGTCAAGGCGCGCTACGGCACCCTGGACAACTACCTCAAACAGGGCCTGGGCCTGTCCCAGGAAACGATCTACGTGCTGCGCGGCAAGATGGTCCGCTATAACAGCCTGCCTGGCCAAGCTGGCCTGCAAGGCAACGCTGCCGCCGGCGCGCGCCTGTTGCAGGACCTGCAGGACAGCCCGCTGTCGGGTACCTACAGTGCCTACAACTACTACCTGCAATCGGCCATCGATGCCGGCACTTTGGAGGGCGTGGCGTCCACTGTCGGGGGCCAGGTGCATGCGGATGCGGCCAGCTACCTGCTGCGCCAGGGCGCGACGATCGACCAGGCAGCGGCGCCCTTCACCCATGGCGCGGACCTCAAGCCTGGCCAGTCGCGCCTGTGGAGCACGGCGCTGGCCGGCTATGTGGGCACCGACGGCTCGTCCCACGCGCAAAGCAGCAACGAGCACAGCCAGGGCCTGATGATCGGCGTGACCCAGCGCTTTTCCGAGCAACTCAGCGCCCATGCCGGGTTCGGCTACAGCAACGGCAACGTCGGCGGCGCTGGCGGCGAAGCAGACACCGACCTGACCTTCCTCAGTGCCGGCGCCCGCTTTGCCCCCGGCAGCCTGGAGCAAGGGCTGTTCATCGATGCCAACGCCAGCGCCGGCGGGTTCGACTATGAAAGCAAGCGCGACCTGGGCGGCGGCCTGGGCCGAGCCAAGGGCGACAGCCACGGCAACCTGGCGGGGGCGAGCGTTGCCTTGGGCTATCGCCTGAACAGCGGCGCGCTGGTGCTGGAGCCAAGCCTGGGTGTGCGGGTCAGTCATGTGGACCTGTCGGGGTTCACTGAAAAAGGCAGCGAGCTGGCCCTGGACGTCGATGGCATCGGGCAGACCCGACGCAGCGCCGTGGCCAACCTTCAGGGCAACCTGGCGGCGGTGCACCTGGACAGCGGCTGGCAGCTGGTGCCGGGCTTCTCGGTGGGTTACGAGCATGTGCTTGGGGATCATCAGGTGGACAGCGAAGGTCATCTGCTGGGGCTGGATATCGAACAACGCGCCGCGTTCGACAATCGCGACCAGTTCACCGGCGGGGTCAACCTCATGGCCAACCTGGGTGCGTTCAGCGTGGGCGGTGAAGTGGCGGCCATGGGGGGCGGTGACAGCCATGGGGTGAGCGGGAGCCTGAAGGCCAGCTACGCGTTCTGACCCCCACTGCCCTGCAGAGCGGGGGCTTACACCCCCCGCAGTACCTGAGCGGGGCTCACGCCATAGGCCTGTTGGAAGTAGTGCGAAAACCGCCCGGCGTTGCTGAACCCATGACGCAACGCCACCTCCGACACCGAGCCGGACTCCCCACGTGCCAGGGCTTCATAGGCCCGCTCCAGGCGTACCTGGCGTTGATAATCGACGATCGATGCCCCCACGAACCGCTTGAAACCCTGCTGCAAGGCCCGCAGGCTGACGCTGGCCAGCGCTGCCAGCTCGGCGCCACTGATCAGGCTGTGGGCGTTGGCACGGATGTAGTCCATGGCCAGCTTCACGTGCCGCGGCGCGATTTGCGGCGAGGGCCGGCGCAGCGCTTCGCTGTGGTTGTGCGGCCAGGCTTCGAGCACCGCGTCGACCAGCATTTCCTGCAAGCGCACCGGCATCAGCACGCCCGCGTGGATCAACGGGTCGAACTCGTTCCCTGTGGCCAGCTCGAGCAACGCTCGAATGCCCGGGTACGCCGCCAGGCCCAGGTCAACCACAGGCTCGAAGCGGATCGGCTGCAACACCGGACGCCCCAACAGGATCGCCAGCCGCTCGGTGATCAGCCCCCGGCGGATCGACATGCCGCACTGGGCATGGTCGTCGGCAAAATGCAGGGCCCGGATTGCCCGCTTGTCGATGGCCAGGCCCATACCGGGCCTGCCGGTCGTCTCGACGCCGTGCTCGCAGACAACCCGCCCCGCACTGGGCAGCACGAAGGTGATCTCGTCCTGCGGGTCGCCAAAGGTGATGGAGCAATCGCCTCGGTAGTGCATGCGGCGAAAGCTGACGCCCTCGTGCCGCCCATAGACGCCACTGATGACAATGTCGTCCGACAGCGCCAGCGAGTCGGCATAGAGGTTGTCGAACATCTGCGAGAACAACGCACCGAAAGCGTCGCTGCGCAGGTCTCGGGAGCGGAGGATGATCTGTTTGCGGGGCGTGCCGGGAAACACCTTAGGGTCACCTTCTTGTTGTTTGGACGCAGGGGCGCCTGGACCTTACCAAGGGGGCATGACAGCGACGTGACCTGCACATTGGCGCAGCACGCGGTCAGGGTTTGATCAAAACACAACACAACCGCGGCAACATTTCGAAGTAAATTCCTACAGAAAATGGCGAATCATCCTCGTAGAATTGTCGCCTGGCGTGTGCTGCGTGCGCCCGGGAGCCTTCCCGAATACGGAGAACATTCATTTGTTTTCCGAGAGCTATTTTCATGTTGCATGCAGCCTGCACACTTTTTTGGCGTCTCCCGCTCCGCCGTGTCTCGGCCGGGCTTTCCGAGCGCCATCCCCTTCCCTTCTTCCCACCCTTTGCTGCAGTGGCCCGGAACGTCCGGGGCCATCGTTTTGCTGTGTCCGCATTCCGACGCGCTGCTGCCCTCGCGAAGGTGACGTCATGAACGAGGACTCCCGTATGAATGCACCTGTGCCCACCCTTGCGCGGCCGTCGCTGCTGCACCGCCTGCTGACCAGCGAGGCCGCTGGCGGCGTGCTGCTGATGATCACCGCCGCCCTGGCCATCCTCTTGGCCAACAGCCCCTGGGCCAGCGCTTACCAACATCTGTTGCACCTGCCCGTGGGGCCCACGCTCAGCGACAAGCTCGGCCCGATGACCGTTCACCTGTGGATCAACGACGGGTTGATGGCGGTGTTCTTCCTGCTGGTGGGGTTGGAAATCAAGCGCGAGCTGGTCGATGGCCGTCTGGCCACCTGGGAGCAACGCCGCCTGCCGGCGTTGCCGGCGTTGATGGGCATGGCCGTCCCGGCGCTGATCTTCCTGGCGGTCTCGCGCAGCGAACCGGGCCTTGCCAGTGGCTGGGCCATCCCGGCGGCCACGGATATCGCCTTCGCCGTCGGCGCCCTGGCGCTGCTGGGTCGGCACGCACCGCTGTCGCTGAAGGTGATGCTGGTCTCGGTGGCGATCATCGATGACATGGGCGCCGTGGCGATCATCGCGCTGTTCTACACCTCGTCGATCAACCTGCTGGCCCTGGCCGCAGCAGGCGGAATCATCCTCGTGCTGCTGGCGTTCAACCGTCTGCGCGTGGTGTCGCTGTGGCCGTACCTGCTGGGGGTCGCGGCGCTGTGGTACGTCACCTTGCTGTCGGGTGTGCACGCCACCATCGCTGGCGTGGTCGGCGCGCTGTTGATTCCCTACAGCGCCGGGGTCGGCAAAGCCAGCCCGCTGCTCAAGCTTGAGCACGCCCTGGCGCCTTGGGTCGGGTTCTTGATCGTGCCGGCCTTTGGCTTTGCCAATGCGGGGGTTTCCTTCAGCCACTTGAGCGTGAGCGATGTGCTCGCCCCGCTGCCGCTGGCCATTGCCCTGGGCCTGTTGCTGGGCAAGCAGCTGGGCGTGTTCGCAGGCGTCTGGCTGGCGGTCAGGACCGGCCTTGCGGCCAAGCCTAGCGGCGCCAGCTGGTTGCAGATCTACGGGGTGGCGATGCTGTGCGGCATTGGCTTTACCATGAGCCTGTTCATCGGCGAGCTGGCCTTCCCCGGGCAGCCCGAGCGCATCGACGAGGCCAAGATCGGCATCCTGCTCGGCTCGCTGGTGTCGGCTCTGGTCGCCTGCGCCATCCTGCGTTTCGCGCCCAAGCGCGAGGCCTGAGGCCTGCGTGCCAGGGGCTGCGTTGCAGCCCTTTGGCAACGCCAGCACCGCATGTTCAGGGCCAGGGACTGATCGGCCCGGGTTTGGGCCGCACCACTTCGAAATGCCCGCGAAACACCGTTTCGACGATGCACCACTGACCCGCCTCACGCCGGTAGCGGTCCTGGTAGAAGCCACCGAGCTGGCGGGTCACGCCGGTTTCAGCGTCGCGGTTCTGGTAGTGCAAAGCCCAGCGCGCCTGGGCGTTGTCCGGGTCGTGGTAGTCGATCTGCGGGTTGGCGGCGTGGTGCAGGTCGATCACCCGGGGCACGCAGGCCAGTTCGCTGTATAGCGCCAGGAACGGTTCGCGGTCGTTGAACACGCCCAGCGGGCCGTAGTCGATCAGCACCGGGCCCTGGGCGAAACAGGCGCGAATCGCGGCCACATCCTTGAGATCGCACGCGTTAAGGTAACGGTGCTTGAGCTCGCGGATGGCCTCCAGGGCCTCCAGGCGAGCGATGCGTTGCTCCAGTGTCATTGCGTCTTGCATGAGGTTCTCCCTGGGATGGTTGCCGCTAGACGCCGTATCCACCGTCCACCGACAACACTTGCCCGGTGGTGTAGAGCGCGCGATTGGAGGCCAGGAAGGTGACGGCATCGGCCACCTCCGACGCCTGGCCCCAGCGCTTGAGGCAGAGGTTGCGCTGCACGGCATCGCGCCATGTATCGTCGAAGGTGCCGTCCTGCCAGAGGCGCAGGAAAATGCCCGTCTCGATCACTCCGATGGCCACGCTGTTGGCGCGAACGCCAAAGCGTCCTTCCTCCTTGGCGATGCCCTTGAGCAACGAATCGATTGCCGCCTTCGGCGCGACCGACAGCACGTCGCCCTCCGGCCAGCGGTGCATTCCGGCCGAGCTTACATGCACGTAGGAGCCGCCGCCGTGGGTTTTCAGATGAGGCAGCGTGGCCTGGACGATGGCGAAAAAGCCATTGAGGTCGGCATCGATCACCGCACGCCACTGCGCCACATCCAGGTCGCGGATGGGCGGCTGGGTGATGTCTGAACCCGCAGCGATCACCACCGTGTGTACGCGCCCTTGGGCGAGGATGGCCTTGAGCGTGCAGCGCACGCCGTCCAGGTCACTCATCGACAACTGCCACGCCTGGGCGCGCTGCCCTTGGGCCTGCACGGCCGCGACCACCTGGGCAGCACGCGCCTCGTTGCGGTGGTAGGTCAACACCACATCCGAGCCCTGCTCGGCGAAACGGCTGCAGATGGCCTCGCCTACCCCACCGCTGCCTCCGATTACAAGCACCGCACCTTCGGGAAAGTCCTTGTGTTGGGTCGTCACAGTGAATGCCTATGTTGTTTCTGTGGCCGATAGTCCAGGGAAAACTAACGCCATTCAAAAACCCTCCGCACCCTCCATTCGGACTATCTTGGTGACTCACCCCGACGCCAGCCACCGCTCATTGGCTTTCAATGTCCGACTGGAAGGCTCCAGCTCCCCGATCCGCTCCAGCCGCGCCCGCACGATGTTGCGGCTGATGCCCAGCAGGCGTGCGGTCTGCAACTGATTGCCGTGGCAGTAGTGATAGGCCGTGCGGAACACAGCCTCTTCGATGTGCTCGTAGAGGTCGGGCAGGTTACGCTCGTACAACGCCAGCAGCGCAGCATCCAGGCTCGCTTCGATGGGCGTGGCGGGCAGCGCCTCATGGCGTGGCACAGGGGTGCGCATGTCGGCCAGGTGCAGGTCGCCCGGCTGCACTCGCTGCTGGCGGCAGACCAGCAGCGCATGGTGGATGGCGTTCTCCAGCTCGCGGATGTTGCCAGGCCAGCTGTGCCCGAGCAGCTTGCGTTCGGCTTCGGGGCTCAAGGTGGCGCGCTGGTAGCCCAGACGCTGGCAATGCTCCTCGACGAAAAACCCGGCCAGCGGCAGGATGTCCCCGGGTCGTTCGCGCAGCGGCGGCAGGCGGATGGTCGCCACGTGCAGGCGGTAGAACAGATCCTCGCGAAAATGTCCGGCCACCACCGCGTCGGCCAGGTTGACGTTGGTCGCCGCCACCAGACGCACGTCGATGGGGATGGCGTTGCGCGAACCCAGGCGCACCACTTCGCGCTCTTGCAGCACGCGCAGCAGCTTGACCTGCATGTTCAGCGGCAGGTCGCCGATCTCGTCGAGAAACAGCGTGCCGCCGTTGGCCGCTTCGAACCAGCCGGCCTTGCTGGTGGTGGCTCCGGTGAAGGCGCCCTTCTCGTGGCCGAACAGCTCGCTCTCCACCAGGCTCTCGGGGAACGCGCCGCAGTTCACGGCCACGAACGGCGCCCGGGCGCGTCGGCTCAACTGGTGGATATGGCGGGCGACCAGTTCCTTGCCCGTGCCCGTCTCGCCAATGATCAACGCATTGGCTTCGCTGGGGGCAAGGCGCTCGATGCGGCTGAGCAGTTCGCGCGAGCGCGGGTCCTCGAAGACCAGCACGGTTGCACGTACCGATTTACTCAGTTCACGGGCGTGGGGATGGGTGAGCAGGGACATGGCGGCAAGGTCCTTTGGCATGCAATGAGCCGATAGTGCCCGAAAACTCTTATTACAAAATAATCATAAATATTCATTTACTTATAACCATTTGATCAGTGCTGCCACAGCAACACCCCAGCAGCAACCCTTGCTGCCTGGGCAGATCGACAACCGCCTTGCCGAATCGCTTGAAACAGTAAAAAACCTATAAATATCAATCTGTTAGCCAATAAATCAAAAAGCGGTACGGTTGTTGCCATTACCCCTCTGCGTCCTGCCAAACAAGGACGCGCCGGATGCCATGCGCG
The DNA here is from genome assembly GCF_051913525.1 of Pseudomonas sp. PKS. Lineage (NCBI taxonomy): Bacteria > Pseudomonadati > Pseudomonadota > Gammaproteobacteria > Pseudomonadales > Pseudomonadaceae > Pseudomonas > Pseudomonas sp. PKS. The sequence goes on from NZ_JBEGDO010000005.1 coordinate 199,515, forward strand.
CCAGCCAACGGACGCACGCACCGTCATTACGACAACGCAGCGGCACCGCTGCACGACGTCCGTTTCGCACGCCATTGGGGATCAACATGTTCAAACGCACCGCACTTTCCATCGCCGTCGCCCTGGGGGGGCTGCCAGCACTGGCAGCGTTGGCCGACGACACACCCGCACCCAACACATCAAGCACCGCGGACACCACTGGCTCCACGTTGTCGAAGGTGGTGGTCACTGCACAAAAGCGCGAAGAGACCGTCCAGGAAGTACCCGCGTCGATTTCCGTACTCAGCGGCGACAAGATCCGCGACACCTCGTTGCAGTCGGCCAACGAGGTCACCCGCTTCATCCCCAACGCTTCGGCCGGCACTACCGAGGGTCATGGCCGGCCACGCTGGTGGATCCGCGGCCTGGGCACCGGCGATCAGGGCGCCAACACCGTGAGCCCCGTGGGCATCTACGTCGATGACGTGTACATCGCCAACATCAGCGCCACGGGGTTCCCGCTGTTCGACCAGGAGCGCGTCGAGGTCCTGCGCGGCCCCCAAGGTACCCTGTGGGGCAAGAACACCACGGCGGGGGCGATCAACTTCATCTCGCGCAAACCCACGTTCGAGCGTTCGGGCTACGCCAAGGCCAGCTATGGCAACTATGACGACCGGGTACTCGAAGGTGCCATCAGCGATGCCCTGGTAGCCGACCGCCTGGCCGCACGCCTGTCGTTCCGCCACCAGGGGCGCGATGGCTACAACGAGAACATCGCTGACAGCAACGACCGAGGGGCGCTCGAGGACGACGCTGCTCGCCTGCAGTTCCTGGCCTACATCAACGACGACCTGGAGGCCAATCTCAACCTGCATGCCCGCAGCTATCACGACACCGGTGGCTACAGCACCGTGAGCTATGGCCTGCGCCCCGATGGCAGCAACCGGTTCGGCTATCGGATCGACCCCAAGCAGGGCAAGGTCAACTACAACGCCAAGTACGAAGTGCAGATTGACCAAGTGGGCACCAACCTCAACCTCAATTGGCAGTTGGGCGACCTGACGCTGACCTCCATCAGCGCGTTCGAGCACTTCACCCGGGACGGTTTCAGCGACGCCGACAACACGCCCCAGGAACTGCAACGCAGCTACGCCTACGCCGACAGCCAGCAGTGGTCCCAGGAGCTGCGCCTGGCCTCGCCACGCGAGGACCGGTTGAACTGGGTGGTGGGCCTGCACTACTTCAACGAGGACCTCGACTCGCGCAACGCCAGTGCCGCACTGAACAACCCCTTCATTCCGCGCTATTACAACAACCTCAGCTACAACCAGGGCACCGAGAGCTACGCGGTCTTTGGCAGCAGCACGTTCCGCTTCACCGAGGACTTCAGCGTCACCGCCGGACTGCGCTGGACCCGCGAGACCAAGGACATCGACCTGCGCCGGGTACAGAACCAGGGCCAGGCCAACTTCTCCAATCCCGACTGGTGGAAGCCCGGCAGCGTCTCCTCTGCGCTGGTGGCCAACGCCGTGCAGGACGAGCGCAATACCTGGAGCGACTGGACCTACGACCTCACCCCCGAATACCAGATCTCCGACAACGCCCGCGTGTACTTGCGCTATGCCTATGGCTTCCGCTCCGGCGGCTACAACACCGGTGCCACCAGCCAAGAGACCGTGGCCACGGTGAACCCGGAATACCTGACCTCCTATGAGCTAGGCGTGAAGTCCGAATGGCTGGACGGTCGCCTGAACGCCAACGCTGCGCTGTTCTACTACGACTACGAAGACATCCAGTTGAACATTGTCAGTGCGGTGAACAACCAGACCGTCTCGCGGCTGGCCAACGGTGCCGAGGGCGAGGCGTACGGGGCCGAGTTCGAGCTCGAAGCGGTGCCGGTGCAGAACCTGCACCTGAACTTCGCCCTGGGCTTGCTGCACACCGAGTTCACCGACTACACCTCTGGCAACAACGACTACTCCGGCAACAAGTTCGTCCGCGCGCCCAACGTCTCGGCGGTGATCGGCGCGGACTACCGCATCCCGCTGCAAGTCGGCGGCGCGCTGGTGCTGGCCACCGACTGGAACACCCGCAGCCGCCAGTACTTCTTCTCCAACGACCAGAGCCAGAACATGCGTACCGGCGGCTACACCCTGGGCAACGCGCGAATCACCTACGAGTTGCCCGGCGACACCACCCAAGTGAGCGCCTATGTCAGCAACCTGACCGACAAGGAGTACCGCAACCACACCCTGCCGGGCGGCTTCCAGACTGCCGGCGTGATGTTCGGCGACCCGCGCACCTTCGGCGTTTCCGTCACCACCGAATTCTGACCCCAACGCCCGCGGCGTGTGCCGCGGGCCTGCTCGAGGAGCCCATCATGCCCATCGCTACCCTGCCCCGGCTGCTGCGCCACCTGCTGCTGCCCGCCGCGTTGCTCACGGCCCAGGCCCAGGCGGACGAACCACAGACCGTGCGCATCGCCACCGTGGCCTATGCCAATGCCGGCAAGACCATCTTCAACGGCCCGTCCTACGTCATGGACCGGGACAAATGGCTCGAGCAGCAACTGACCCAGCGCAACATCAAGCTCGAATGGGTGCCAGCCGCCACCGCGTCGGTGGGCACGTTCGTCAACGAAGAGTTCGCTAACCGGCGCATCGACTTCGCCTTCTATGGCGACCTGCCGTCGATCATCGCCAACGCCTCGGGCGTCTCGACCCAACTGATCGTGCCTGGCGGCAGCGGCAACAACGTGTACCTGGTGGTGCCGCCGGGGTCGTCGGCCAAATCCATCGCCGATCTCAAGGGTAAGCGCATCGCCCTGCACCGCGGGCGGCCCTGGGAGCTGTCGTTCGCCAAGTTGCTCGACGCCAACCAGCTGGGGTTCGATGACTTTCGCATCTTCAACCTCAATCCCCAGGCCGGTGCCGCTGCGCTCAGTGCGGGGCGGGTCGATGCGCTCTTTACCCTGAGTGATGCGTATCTGCTCGAAGACAAGCAGGTCGGCCGCATCATCTGGTCGAGCAAGCAGGCACCCGCTGACTGGCGGATGCGCGCCGAACTGTGGGGCGCGAAGGATTTCATCGCCCAGCAGCCTGAGATTACCCAACTGGTGGTCGACGCCTACCTCAAGGCCGCCTACTGGACCGCGCAGCCAGAGAACCAGGCGGCGTACCAGGCCTACCAGGCGCAGTCAGGGCAACCCTTGAGCGTGTTGCAGCGCGAAGCCCAGGGCCAGCCTTGGGCGCAGCATTTCAGCCCGCTGTATGACCAGGCGCTGCGCCAGCATTACACCGACGCCATTGCCTATGCCCTCAAGGCCCGGTTGATTCGCAGCGAGGTCAACGTAGAGACCTTGCTCGAACCGAAGTTCGTGCAGCAAGGGTTGCAGAATCTGCAGTTGCAGCAGTACTGGAAAGTGCCTGTGGCTTCGGTCGCCACCCAGCCCTGACGCCACACCGCAGGGGCTGCTGCGCAGCCCATTCGCGGGTAAAGCCGCTCCCACAGGTACTGCGCCAGACGCAAAGTCGGCGCGGCACCTGTGGAGCAACTGCACTGAGGTAAGTGGAGGCCCCTGGATCCAGAGGGCCCGCTATTGAAACCAGTCACTCCCACAGACATCACGCAGTATGCGAATCCTGCGCGACACCTGTGGGAGCGGCTTTACCCGCGAATGGGCCGCGCAGCGCCCCCCGGGCTCAGGCCACGCGTTCCAGCAGCTTTTGGCCCTGCGCCCACAGCCCGGTCATCTTCCACTGCTGCTCCAGGACACCCGGGCCAAACTCCTGGGAGCCGCCGAACAGTTCAGCCAGCCCTTGGAAGTGCGCGCCCTCCTCGATCAGCAAAATCAGCTTGGACACCTGCAACAGCGTCTCCCCCCAGAAGGTGGCGCCGCCATTGGCTTCGAGAATGGCCGGTGTATGCGGGTTCTGCTCGATACGCTCGACGATGAACGCTTGCTCAGGCTGGCGACGGTCGATGTAGATCGGCAACTCGCGGGCCAACGTCACACGCTGGGAGGCCGCGTAGCGGATCGGCAGCACCCGGTGCGCACTGGCCCAGCCCCCCAGGTACGGGGTGTGCACGTGGATCACCACGTTCACTTCAGGACGCTGCTGGAACACCAGGGCATAACGTTGGCCATTGCCGCCGGCCTTGCGTCCGCTCAGGGGAGAGCTGCCGTCAGCGGTCTCGTCCAGCACCACCTCGCCATCGTAACTGGCAACCACTGCACGAATGGTCGGGTCATCGGCCCAGGGGCTTGGGGCATGCAGGGCAATCACCAGATCGCTGTCCGGCACACGCAGGTAGGCCTGGAAGGTATTGGTCGCGCTCAGCGTTCGGGTATCGCGCAACACCTGGAAGGCCTTGGCGAAATCGTGCCGAACGCGATCGAGCTGGGCGAGCAGTGCCGGGGTGATTCGATGGGACATGGTGCAACTCCTGTGTAGCGCCTCGGAAAGTCGGGCTAACACTGCCTGAGCAGAAGTTGTGCCACTCCTGAATTTCAAGTTTTTTCAATCACTTATCCGTTACAAGATCAATTTCCACGGCACGTGCGGCCCGCCTCTGCTGCGGCGCCAACAGCCGTTGCTGCCCAAGTGTTGCTGGATCAGCAATCGCGCTCATGGATGCGGGTTGAGCCACGCTGCACCCCTTGCTGCACAAGGCTTTCAGACTTTCGGCACAGCCCTTGCTCAATGACTGGCAAGCCCACGCTGGATGCGTTCGGGCCTTCCTTCATGCAGCCACTGGAGCACAGCCATGAGCACCGAATTCTTCTGGCGTCTACCCCTGGGTAGCGACGGCCCTTACCTGGCCACCGACAAGAACAACCGCGGCGCCCCGACCTACCGTCCAGGCAACATTGCCCCCGGGCGCCTGCCCAACGGCGAGGCCGACGGCTTTACCTACATCGACTACATCGCGCAGGTGGCCAAGGCCGCCGAGCTCGCAGGCTTCGAAGGGGCCCTGCTGCCCACCGGGCCGGAGCCGTGGATCGCCGCCGCGGCCCTGGCCCGGGAGACCCGCCGCATCAAGTTCCTGGTCGCCTTCCAGGCCACCTGGACGCTGCCGGCCTATGCCGCCCAGCAGGCCGCGATCCTGCAGAACCTCAGCCACGGCCGCCTGGAGTGGAACATCATCACCGGTGGCAACCCTGCCAGCCAACGTGCCAACGGCGACTTCCTCGAACACGACAAACGCTACCAGCGCACCGGCGAATTCCTCGACATCATCGACGGTCTGTGGCGCAACGAACAGTTCAGTTACCAGGGCGATATCTACCAACTGGAGAACGGCGCGCTGCCGCCAGGGCTCAAGCACGAGCGCAAGCCGGGCATCTACTTCTCCGGCTTCTCCGACGCCGCGCTGGACGTCGCCGCGCGCCACGCCGATGTCTACCTGAACTGGGCAGAGCCGGTGGACAAGCTCAAACCCCACCTGGACCGTGTCCGCGAGCTGGCCGACAAGCAAGGCCGCCAGGTGCGCTTCGGCATCCGCATCGACCTGTTCGCCCGCGAAACCGAAGAGGCCGCCTGGCGCGAACTGCGCCAGCAATACGAGCGGATCGACACCCGCACCAGTGCCGCCATCAAGCACTTCGCCAGCGGCTCCGACTCGGTGGGCGCTGCCCGCCAGAGCGCCTATCACCAGCACCTGGAACGCTTCGACGACCTGATCCTGGGCCCCAACCTCTGGGCCGGTTTCGGCAAGGCCAAGCCAGGACCCACCGTGGGCCTGGTGGGCAGCCACGAGAACGTTGCCGAACGCCTGGCCGAATACCGCGACGCCGGTTTCTCGACCTTCATCCTGGCCGGCAATCCGCACCTGGAAGAAGCCCTGCGCATCGGCCAGGAAGTGCTGCCGCTGGTGCAGACCCGCCGTCACTCGCAAGACGACCACCCCACCGCGCTGAAGGCCAGCGCCTGACCCTGCAAGGAGCTGCACATCATGAGTCAACCGCTCGATACCCTCTGGTACACCCGCTGCCCCGTGCCCACCGGGCTCGGCATCGCCTTGCAGAAAGGCTGGCTGGAACAGGCCCTGGGCGACCAGGGCACACGCATCCAGTCGCTGCGCGAGTCGGCCAGCCAGGCAGTGCGTGAGTCGCATTTCGACCACAGCCTGCAGAACTCGGTGCGCCACGGCGGCAGCATCCCGGCCATCTGGGCCCGCGCCAGCGGGCGCGAGACCCGGGTTATCGGCCTGTCCTGGGCCGACGAGGTGCAACTGATCCTCAGTTTGCCGGACAGCGGCATCCGCTCCGTCAAGGACCTCAAGGGCCGGCGCTTCGGCCTGCCCCACTGGACCGGCGCACAGATCGATTTCACCCGCGCCCAGGCCATCCGCGGTCTGGAAAACGCCCTGCGCCTGGAAGGCCTGGAGGTCAAGGACGTGGAGTTGGTGGACTTCATCCAGGGGGGCACCTTCAGCGATGAAGCGCCCCAGCGCATCGCCGGCCTCGTGGCCTTCGGCGGCAGCCGCCGTGGCGGGCAAAACCCGGAGCTCACCGGCCTGCTGCGCGGTGAAGTGGATGCGATCTTCCTCAAGGGTGCCCATGCGGTGCAACTGGCCCAGCAGTTTGGCCTGCACACGGTGATCGACACCGGCTCGCACCCCGAGCCGCTGGTGCGTTCGAACAACGGCACGCCGCGCACGCTGAGCGTCGATCAGCACCTGCTCGACCAGCATTTCGACAGTGCCGTGGGCATCCTCGGTGCGGTGCTGCGCGCCGAGCAATGGGCCCATGCCCATCCGGAGGACACCCGCCGCTACCTCGCCCGCGAGGCCAACAGCAGCGAGTACTGGGTGGTCCAGGCCTACGGCGAGGACGCCCACCTGCGCCTGCACACCGCGCTCGAAGAGCGCGCCGCCACGGCCTTGCAGGACTTCACCGACTTCCTGCACCGCTGGGGCTTCATCCCCGAGCGCTTCGCGGTGCGCGACTGGATCGACCCGCGCCCGCTGGACGCCCTGCGCAGCGCCGTCGCCAAGCGCGCCAGCTGAGCATCACCCGGCCCCGGCGCAGGCTGGGGCCGACTGCCCATCCGCACAAGGCTCTTGCATGAACAACCCACTCGACACCCTCTGGTACACCCACAGTCCGGTACCCACGGGGCTCGGCATCGCTGTCGAATCCGGCCGCCTGGCCCGGGCCTTCCAGCCCTGGGGCACGCGCATCCAGGCCCTGCGCGAATCTTCCGACCGCGAGGTGCGTGAGGCGCACTTCGACCATCACCTGCACAATTCGGTGCGCCATGGCGGCAACATCCCGGCCATCTGGGCCCGCGCCAGCGGGCGCGATACCCGCGTGCTGGGCTTGTCGTGGAGCGACGAGGTGCAGTTGATCGTCACCAACGCCGATAGCCCCGTGCGCGGTATCCGCGACCTTCGCAACCGCCGCTTCGGCCTCCCCAAGTGGGCCAACGTGCAGATCGATTTCACCCGTGCCCAGGCCATCCGAGGCCTGGAAAACGCCCTGCGCCTGGAGGGCCTGAGCCCCCATGACGTGGAGCTGGTGGACTACCCCTATGGCGGCACCTACAGCGACGACCCAGTGCGCCACGTGCACGGTGCCCAGGTCAGCCTCGGCGACCGCGTGCGCCAGCGCAACAACGAGTTGATCGGCCTGCTGCGGGGCGACATCGACGCGATCTTCCTCAAGGGCGCCCACGGCCTGCACCTGGCCGACGAATTCGGCCTGCGGGTGGTGGTGGACATCGGCTCGCACCCCGATCCGCTGGTGCGCGCCAACATCGGCACCCCACGCACCCTGACCGTCGACCAGCACCTGCTGGACCAGCACTTCGACGCCGCGGTGCTGATCCTCGACAGCGTGCTGCGTGCCGAGCAATGGGCCTGGGCCCACCCCGAAGAGACTCGCCGCTTCCTCGCCCGCGAGCTGAACACCAGCGAGTACTGGGTCGCGGCGGCCTATGGCGAAGACGCCCACCTGCGCCTGCGCACCAACCTGGCCGAGCGCTCCATCGAGGCCTTGCAGGACCTCACGGACTTTCTCGAACGCTGGGGGTTCATTACGCGGCGCTTCGATGTGCGTCAGTGGATCGAACCCCGGCCGCTGGCGCACCTGCTGGAGAACGTCAATGTCGCCATCTAGGCCACACGGTTTCATCGCCAGCTTCATGTTCCTGGCGACCTTCAGTGGCGCCACCATCGGCATGGCGAAGATCGTCACCACCCTGTATGCCTTGCACCTGGGCGCCAGCCCGTTGCAGCTGGGGGTGATCTCGGCCATGGAGTCGCTGGGCATGGTGCTGCTGACCCTGCCGGCGGGCTTCGTCATCGCCCGCTTCGGTGCGCGCCGGGTGTACTTTCTGGCCAGCCTCGGGCCGCTGCTGCTGAACCTGGCGATCCCGCTGTTCGCCCATTGGACCTGGCTGGCCGTGGCACGGCTGCTGATCGGCCTGTGCATCCCGTTTCGCATCGTGGCCATGAACAGCGCCTTCCTGCGCCAGTTGCGCCACATCGGCCGCGACAAGGCCGGCTGGTATCGCGGCGCGCTGACCCTGGGCATGGGCTTGCTCGGCCCGTTACTGGGCAATGCCCTGAGCGGCGGCAGCTTTACGTTGGGCTTCGTGGTGATCGGGCTGTGCTTCGGCTTGATGGCGGTGTACAGCCTTGGCTTCTGGGAGCACGAAAACCCGGCCGAGACCGCCCCCGAGATTGACGGCGGCATCCTCGCCCAGTCCCGTGCCCTGCTCGGCCATGCCGAGGTGGCCGAGAGCTGCCTGATCGAACTGTTGTCCGGCGCCACCGGTGCGTTGTTCGGCACCTTCGTCATCGTGCTGGCCATGGAGGTCGCACACCTGAGCCAGGAGCGTGCCGTGAGTCTGGTGATGATCCAGGGCCTGGCGGCGGTGCTGGGCCTGTTCGGCCTGGGCCGCCTGGTGACTCGGGTGGGACGGCGTCTGACCTACCTTGCAGGGCTTGGCCTGGCAGTGGCAGGCCTGCTGTTGCTCGGCCGTGGCCAGGGCTATGCCTGGTTGGCCGCAGGGGCAGTGCTGCTGAGCGTGGCCAGCGCCCTGGTGCACCTAGTGAACATGGCGCGGATGAGTGACTCGCCGCTGGACAAGAGCAAGCTCTCGGGCCTGTTCAACCTGGCCGGGATGCTTGGCGGCTGTACCGGTGCCTTGCTCGGTGGGGTGATCAGCCACTGGATCGGCACGGCCAATCTGTTTTTGGCGTGGATCCCGCTGGTGCTGCTCACCGCCCTGTTCTGCTGGCTGCGCCACGTGCGGCGCAGCACGACCCCTGTCATTGTCGTGGAGGGCTGACTCGATGCGCACACTCCCTTGGCATCACCTGACACTGTTCGTCTCGCCGCTGGTGCTACTCGCGGGGTGGGTACTGCTGGCCGACAGCGGCGCCTTCCCGCGCCAGTTGCTGGTACCGCCGCGCGAGGTCTGGCAAACCTTCGAGGAGTTGCTGGCCAGCGGCGAGCTGCGCGAACACCTGGGCAGCAGCCTGTCGCGCCTGGTCCTGGGCTTCGTGTTCGGCGCCGGCGCAGGCCTTGCCTTTGGCTGTGCCATGGCCCTGTCGCCCGGTATCGAGGCCTATTGCGGGCCGCTCTTCCACACCCTGCGCCAGGTTCCGTCGATTGCCCTGATCCCGATGTTCATCCTGTTCTTCGGCGTCGAGGAGACGTTCAAGATCGTGATCGTCATCAAGGCCACGTTCTTCCCTGTGGCCCTAGCGATCTGCGAGGGCGTGCGCGGCATCCCGCGCAGCTACTTCGAGGTCGCCCAGGTGCAGCGCCTGCCCCTGCCTACCCTGCTCACGCAGGTCGCCTTCCCGGCCGCCGCGCCACCGATCCTCACAGGCCTGCGCATCGGCCTGAGCCGCGCCTGGATGGTACTGGTGGCTGCCGAGCTGCTGGCGGCCGACAGCGGCCTGGGGCAGATGATCGAGATGAGCCGGCAGATGCTGCGCATCGATGTGGTGATGGTCGGTGTGCTGGTGACCGGGCTGGTGGGCTTCATCCTCGATCAAGGTCTACGACTGCTGGAGCGGCGCGTGCTGCGCTGGAAACCCCTATGAACCGACTGATTTCATTGGCCCGCCGGGGCCGCGGGCTGGTACTGCCCCTGCTGTTGATCGCTGCCTGGGAAATCGCCTCGCGCCAAGGCGCCAGCCAGGCCTATGCCTTCGTACCGCTCGAGCGCATCGGCCAAGGCCTGGTCGAGCTGCTGGCCAGCGGCGAGCTGTGGTTGAGCGTGCAGGCCAGCCTGCAACGCACCTGCCTGGGGCTGCTGTTCGGCGTACTGGCAGGCTTCGTCCTGGGCGCCGGCATGGCCTCGTCGCGCTGGCTGGAGCGGCTCTTCGCGCCGCTGTTCCATGGCCTGCGCCAGGTACCCATCCTCGGCCTGATCCCCCTGTTGGCACTGTGGTTCGGCAGCGGCGAAGCGACCAAGGTATTGATCGTCTCTCTGGCGGCGTTCTACCCGATGACGCTCAACGCCTTCGAAGGCTTCAGTCACGTGGAGAAACGCTACCGGGAAGTCGGGCGCCTGTATGCCCTGTCGCCCTGGCAGCAGTTCGTGCAGATCCTCCTGCCTGGCGCCCTGCCCAGCCTGTGCAACGGCGTGCTGCACGCGCTGGCGTTCGCCTGGGTCAGCTCGGTGGGCAGCGAGCTGTTCCTCTCCACCGGCATGGGCCTGGGCAACCTGATGATGAACGCCGAGACCGGTTCGCGCATGGAGATCATCGTGATCGGCGTGCTGTGCATCGGCTTGCTCGGCTATGCCATGAACCAACTGTTCTCCCGCCTCAGCCGGCACCTGCTGCGCTGGCGCGCCCTCCGTCGATAGGTGACCGTAATGACCGCATTGCTCAATTCCGTTCTACCCGCCTACACCCTCGGCCAACCCGGCGCCTTGCAGATCCATGGGCTGAACAAGCACTACCAGATCGACGGCAAGCCGTTGCAGGTGCTCAAGGACATCGACCTGCAGGTACTGCCTGGCGAGTTCGTGTGCATCGTCGGCGCCAGCGGGTGCGGCAAGTCCTCGCTGTTGCGGTTGATCGTGGGGCTGGAGCAGGACTACGCCGGGCAAATCCATCTGGATGGCGAACGCGTGCGAGGCACCAGCCTGGACCGGGGGCTGGTGTTCCAGGACCACCGCCTGTTTCCCTGGAAAACCGTCGAACAGAACGTGGCCCTGGCCCTCAAGCCCCTGCGCCTGGGCAAGCGCGAAAAGACCGAACGGGTCGCCGAGCATCTGGCGTTGGTGGGCCTGCAAGGCTTCGAACATGCCTACCCGCACCAACTCTCCGGCGGCATGGCCCAACGCGCAGCCATTGCCCGGGCGTTGATCACCCGGCCCAAGCTGCTGTTGCTCGACGAACCCTTCGGCGCCCTGGATGCCCTGACCCGCATCCACCTGCAACGCGAGTTGCAGCGCATCTGGCTGCAACAGGGCAGCAGCATGATCATGGTGACCCACGACGTGGAGGAAGCCCTTTACTTGGGCGACCGGGTCATCGTCATGGACCCTCGCCCAGGGCGCATCCGCCATGAAGTGCGGGTGGACCTGCCACACCCGCGCGAACGGCACGCGCCGCGATTGCAGAAGCTGCGCGACGAGTTGCTGGCCGAGCTCACGGGGGCCTGACGACGCGGCGTCAGGTTGCTACACAATTGCGTCACCCCGATTGAGACAGCCGCCCGGCTTGTGTTACGAGGTTCCCACGCCCGCCGACCCGCAGCGGGTGAGACAAGGAATCTCGTACATGCCCACGCCAAGAACAATAATCGCCACCACCGCTCTGCTACTCGCCGCGCCCTTCCAGTTGGCGCTGGCCGATACCGCACCCGCCAAGCCCAACCTGCTGACCGCCGCCGTCGCCTGGCGGCAGACCGCGGCCGAATACCGTGCGCTGTACTACCAAGGCTTCAACCTGGCCAAGCTGCGCCTGGACCAGGCCCTGGCCGAGCGCAAGCCCGGTGCCAAGCCGCCGGCGATCATCAGCGACCTGGACGACACGATCCTCAGCAGCAACACCTACTGGGGCGCGCTGATGAACGAGGACAAGGACTTCTTCGACGACACCCTCTGGGACCGCTGGGTCGCCGCCAACGGCCCGACCCTGACACCGGGTGCACTGGAGTTTCTCGAATACGCCAAGTCCAAGGGCGTGGAGATTTTCTATGTATCCAGCCGCGATCAGGGCGACAAGACCGACGCGTACGCACTCGAGAACCTGCGCGCACTGAAGGTGCCCTTCGCCGACAAAGAACACGTGACCATCCTGCGCGAAAGCTCCAACAAAGAGCCTGCGCAAAAGGCCGTGGCCGAGCACCACGACGTGCTACTGATGCTGGGCGACAACCTCAACGACTTCAAACGCCGGTACTACGTCGACAACGTCCAGCAGCGCGCCACCTTGCTCGATGAAGACCGTGCGCAGTTCGGCGATAAGTTCATCGTCTTCCCCAACCCCACCGACGGACACTGGATGAAGGCGATCTTCGGGGAGTCCGAGCCTGCCGACACGCCCGAGAATCGCGCCAAGTTCCGCGCGGCGGCGGCGTCGGGTGCCTGGAAGAACCAGCCTTAAGCGCCCGTCAACCCATGCCGGTCGCCGCGGCATAGACCTCGCCCAGCGAAGGGTTGCGCCGCAGCGTCTGGCCACCGCTGACATGTATGACCTGACCGGTGACGAAACTCGACTCGTCACTGGCCAGCCACAGCGCGGCATCGGCCACTTCCGCCGCCACGCCGCTGCGCTGCAACGGGATCTCGCGATGATAGAGCGCCGCAATACCCGGGTGTTGCAGGCCCCCGCCGGACATCGGCGCATCGGCTAGCCCGCCCGGTGCAATGGAGTTGGCCCGTATCCCCTGATGGCCGAACTCATGGGCGATGCAACGCACCACATGGTCCATGCCAGCCTTGGTGCCCATGTAGGCGGCGTGGTCATCGAACATGATGCTGGCGGTGACCGAGGAAATCTGGATGATCGACCCACCCTGGGGCATGTGCCGCAACAGGGCCTGGAAGTACTGGAAAGGCCCGGTGAACTGCACTGCGTTCATCCGATCCAGGTCCTCCTGGCTGTGTTCCAGGAAGGGTTTGAGAAGCCCCCAGCCGGTGGCGTTGACGCCGATATCCAGTCCCCCGAGGTCCTGCACGCTCGCAGCGACAAGTGCGTTCACTTCGGTTTGCGAGAGGATGTCGCAGACCTGCCATGACACGCCGAGGGCGCCGGCGACCGCCTCCAGTGTATCGGCACGCCGCCCGGCGATCATCACCCTCGCTCCGTGCTCGACGTAGCGCCGGGCGATGGCTTCACCGACGTTGCCCGGCGCGACGCCGAGTACCAATGCTGTTTTACCTTCCAATCGTTGGGACATGGCTTTGGCTCACACAATGAAGGCCACCGGCCTGCACCTGTACAGGCCGATCAAAACGCGCAGCCCAGGTAATGCCAGGCGCGCAGCACGTTCGAGGCTACGGCACGGCAAGGCACCGATGCCCCGTCCGAATGGACGAGGGCAGTGGCGCGCAACCCACAGGACATGCGCAGACGCTGTAGGCGCTGGTGAAGCCTGCGCTGGGTCGCACAGCGGCCCCCGCCTGCCTTCGGGCACGTAGAACGCTTCAAAGGTACCTGCCACTCGACTCATTCAAACGGACGATGCAAGGGCACAACCTGTACGTCATGGTGGACGCTTGCGAAATACCCCAGGGGCACTGCCTGCATGCGCCCGTCCACCCTCCCGACAGAACTCTGAATATGACGACATCCATTCGTTTCGAAGGCGGTACCGCTGTCATTACCGGCGCGGCCAGTGGCATCGGCAGTGGGCTGGCGCGACATGCCGCAACGCTTGGCATGCAGGTAGTGTTGGCCGACCTGGACCGCGACAAACTCGAGGCCGTCGCGGTCACGCTGGACACCGAGACCCTGTGCGTACCGACCGATGTGCGCAAACCCGAAGCGCTCGAGGCGCTGGCCGAGGCCACCTGGCAGCGTTTCGGCGGTGTCGATCTGCTGTTCAACAATGCCGGCATCATGGCCACAGGCTTTAGCTGGGAGATTTCACCAGAACGCTTCGAAAACAGCTTCGCGGTCAATGTCCATGGTGTGCTCAATGGCCTGCGCAGCTTCGTGCCACGCATGCTCGAGCGCAACGCGCCGGCGCGCATCATCAACACCGCATCGGTGGGTGGTTTTCTGGCGAGCCCGCTGATGGCGCCCTACTCGGCGACGAAGTTCGCCGTCGTCGCCCTGACCGAGTCGCTGCATGGCGAGTTGAAAATGCTCGGCACGCCCGTAGGTGTGTCGCTGCTCGCGCCGGGTCCGGTGCGCAGCGGCATCTTCGACAACCCCTTTGGCGATACGCTCGACCGCCCCGAAGTGCGAGGGTTCGTCTCCACGATGCGTCAGATGCTGGACGCGCACGGGCTGACCCCGGACCAGTTCGCCGAGCGGGTATTCGAAGGTATTCAGGAGGAACGTTACTGGCTCATTCCACAACCGCAGGTGCTCAATGATGCCCTGCAACGACGTGTGGAAGATATTCTCACCGGACGTGACCCGGTGATGCCGACGCTCTGACACTCGCCATGTGCACCGCCAACAGCACGAACGTCCAGGCGGTGCCCATCCCCCTTGTTCACCCGGGAGCTTGCGCCTCTGAATGGCGTGGCGTATTGAGAACGGGAAAAACAGAAAAGGCCAAAGATAAAATCTTTGGCCTTTTCTGGAAGCGTTCCGGGATATCGGTGGACATCCATGAACGCTGAATTTGGAGCGGGAAACGAGACTCGAACTCGCGACCCCGACCTTGGCAAGGTCGTGCTCTACCAACTGAGCTATTCCCGCGTCGTGATGGGTGCCATTGTAGCGATCTGCAAAACAACGTCAACCCTTTGATTCAAAAAAACTTTTACTTCTGCTCGGAGCCTTCGCGCAGGTGCGGCCAGGCAGCGACCAAGTAGTGGACCATCGACAGTAGCGTCAGGCCAGCGGCCACCAGCAGCAAGGCGTAGCCAAGCACGACCCAGAAGCTCAGCACCGGCGGATTGGCGAGCAGAATGACCAGCGCCAGCATCTGCGCGGCGGTTTTCCACTTGCCGAGGTTGGACACGGCCACGTGCGCCCTCGCCCCCAGTTCCGCCATCCATTCACGCAGCGCCGAAACCACGATCTCGCGACCGATGATCACCGCGGCCGGCAGCGTCAACCAGAAATTGGCATGCACTTGCACCAGCAACACCAGGGCGACCGCGACCATCAGCTTGTCCGCCACCGGGTCCAGGAAGGCACCGAATGGTGTGCTCTGCTGCAGGCGACGGGCCAGGTAGCCGTCCAGCCAGTCAGTGGCGGCGGCGATGGCGAACACCGTGCTGGCGGCCATGTAGCTCCAGTGATAGGGCACATAGAACAGCAGGATGAAGATCGGGATGAGCAGGACGCGTAGAACGGTGAGCAGGTTTGGAATATTCATCGGTACGACTGGCTGCGGGTTGAGGGTGGCATTCTACTCGCTATGCAGGCTGGCATAAATCGACTCGGCAAGCTTTTTACTGATGCCTGGGGCCTTGGCGATTTCATCGATGCTGGCACGGTTGAGCTCCTGCAGGCCGCCGAAATGTTTCAGCAGGTCACGACGGCGCTTGGGTCCGACCCCTGCCACATCCTCCAGGCTAGAGGTGCGTCGGGCCTTGCCACGCCGGGCACGGTGGCCGGTGATGGCAAAACGGTGGGCTTCGTCACGGATCTGCTGGATCAGGTGCAAGGCCGGTGAGTCGCCCTTAAGGGTGAACTCATGGGCCACGTCGTTGAGGTACAAGGTCTCGAAACCGGCCTTGCGGGTCACGCCCTTGGCCACGCCAAGCAGGGTCAGGTCGGTCAGGGCCAGCTCCTGCATGACATCGCGGGCCATGTTCAACTGGCCCTTGCCGCCGTCCACCAGCAGCACGTCGGGCAGCTTGCCCTCGCCGTCCTTGATACGACCGAAGCGGCGCGTCAGGGCCTGGTGCATGGCGGCGTAGTCGTCGCCGGCGGTCACGCCTTCGATGTTGAAACGTCGGTAGTCGGACTTGAGCGGCCCTTCCGGGCCGAACACCACGCAACTGGCCACAGTGGCTTCACCGCTCGAATGGCTGATGTCATAGCATTCCAGGCGCTGGGGCACTTCATCGAGGCCCAGCACCTGAGCCAGGGCCTCGAAGCGCGCAGCCATATGCTGGCGGTTGGCCAGGCGGGCGTTGAGGGCCTGCTCGGCATTGGTGACCGCTAACTGCTGCCAGCGTGCCCGCGTGCCACGCACCCTGTGGCTGATGGCCAGTTCCCGGCCACGCAGGGTCTGCACCGCCTCGCTGATGGCGGCAAAGTCTTCGTGGATAACGTTGACGATCAATTCACCTGGCAGTTCGCGCTCGGCATTGCCCAGGTAGTACTGGGACAGGAACGCGGCCATGACCTCGGCCACCTCCTCCTCGATGCCCACTTGGGGAAAGAAGTTCTTGCTGCCCAGTACCCGTCCGCCCCGCACGCTGATCAAGTGCACGCAGGCGCCACCCGGGTTGACGAAGGCGGCCACCACATCGACATCGCCCGAGCCGCCTTCCATGTACTGTTGGTCCTGCACACGACGCAGCAAGGCGATCTGGTCGCGCAACTCTGCCGCCTTCTCGAAGTTCAGGGCCATGGCGGCCCTTTCCATCTCGGCGTTGAGTTCATTGCCCAATTGCTGGCTGCGGCCTTCGAGGAACATCATCGAATGGCGCACATCCTCGGCATATTCCTCCGGTGTCACCAGGCCGACGCACGGGCCTTTGCAGCGCTTGATCTGGTATTGCAGGCATGGCCGGGTGCGGTTGGCGTAGTAGCTGTCCTCACACTGGCGCACCGAGAAGGCTTTTTGCAGCAGGCTCAGGCTCTCGCGAATGGCGCCAGCGCTGGGGTACGGACCGAAGTAACGCCCCTTGGCCTTCTTGGCGCCACGATGAATGCCCAGCCGCGGGAATTCACCGTCAGACAGAAAGACATAAGGGTAGGATTTATCGTCGCGCAGCAGGATGTTGTAGGGAGGACGCCATTCCTTGATCAGCGTCTGCTCCAGCAGCAACGCCTCGGTCTCGTTGGCGGTGATGGTGGTCTCGACCTGGGCGATGCGCCCCACCAGGGCTGCCGTCTTGGGCGCAAGGCCCGTCTTGCGAAAGTAACTGGCCAGGCGTTTCTTGAGGTTCTTGGCTTTGCCCACGTAGAGCAGCCGCGCCTCGGCGTCGAACATTCGGTAGACGCCTGGGCGACCGCTGCAGGTCGCCAGGAATGCACTGGCATCGAAGATTTGAGACATGGGGCCTTACAGACTTGCGTCAACCATACCGTGGCGAACGGCCAGCAAGGTCAGTTCGACGTCGCTGGTGACCGAGAGTTTTTCGAAGATCCGATAACGGTAAGTATTGACGGTCTTGGGCGACAGGCACAACTTGTCAGAGATGATCTGCACTTTCTGGCAACCCACGATCATCAGCGCGATCTGGATCTCCCGCTCCGACAAGGCATCGAACGGCGAGCCCTGGGGCTGGAACGACTTGAGCGCCAGCTGCTGGGCGATCTGTGGGCTGATGTAGCGCTGACCGGCAAAGGCCAGGCGGATGGCCTGGACCATTTCGTCCAGCCCTGCCCCCTTGGTCAGGTAGCCGGCCGCCCCGGCCTGCATCAGGCGCGTGGGAAACGGGTCGTCCTCACACACGGTGACCGCGACCACTTTGATGTCTGGATGGCTGCGCAACAACTTGCGGGTTGCCTCCAGGCCGCCGATGCCTGGCATTTTCACATCCATCAGGACGACGTCCGGCTTCAGCTCGCGGGCCAGCTTGAGTGCCGACTCGCCGGAATCCGCCTCCCCCACCACCTGCAGGCCATCGATATCGGCCAACATGCGCGTGATGCCGGTACGCACCAGATCGTGATCATCGACCACCAAGACCCTAATCAAACAGACACCTCGTCAATGGGGCGATTGGATCCCGCCACCTTAACAAAATTTTTCACTGCTGACCTAGTGACCTGGGCGGCTATTTCGCCTCCTTGCGCGCAGCGGTCACTAGGTCAATGCATCATCGAAAATCACAGGCCGACCCGACGTGCGCACCTGGCCAGCATCGCGCTCACTCGCCTCTCCGGCCAGGCGCTGCAACAGGTGGCTCAAGGCAATCTGGTCGGCCTCGGGCAACCGGCGAAAAAGCGCCAGCATGCGGTCCTCGTCGACGGTCAGGCTGTCCAGTGGGGCTGGGGTATGCGCACCGCTGAGCACATAGAGCGCGTCAACACCCCGCTTGGCCAATGCGGCCAGATAGTCGACCCGTGGCGTGCGCTCACCACTTTCATACTTGCCCTGGGCATTGGGCTCGACGCCACCGATGTCGCCAAACACCCGCTGGGTGAGGCCAAGGCGTTCACGCTCTTCCCTCAGCCGCGGACCAAATCCACTCATTCGACTCCCTTCCCTTGCTGTCCATGAATACCACGGGAATGGTGACCTTCAAGCGAGTGGCCATCACCCCGGATGGCACTATGCCAAGTGGGATCCAATCCTGGCAAGCCATCATTACCCTATCGGTCACTATCTGTCTCGACAGTCAGCTTCTCGATGCGATCATGCGTTGCATACGCACGAAACATTCATCCTCGCCCATCTCGACAAAACCATGGCGTCGATAGAGCTGACGCGCAGGGTTGCTCTTGAACACCATCAACCGCAGCAAGGGCAGCCCCCGTTGCCCTGCCCACTGGGCCAAGGTCTCCAATACCCAGGCGCCGACACCACGCCCCCTGTGCTCCGGGAGCAGGTGCAGCTCGCGGATGAACAAGGCTTGACGATCCTGGCTGAGACTGCAAAAACCCAGCACTTGCCCCTCTTCCGTGACCAGCCACTGTTCACGCCAACCCCAGGCTTCATCGAAGGCTTCCTCGATCCACAGCAGGTCGAACTCCCGGTAATAAGGCAGCATGGCGCGCCGGGTCAGATCGCGGGCGAAGGTGCGGTAGGCGTCGGTGGCAGGGGTCAGTTCAAACGGCATGTGGGAGAGGTCTTCCAGTCAATCTACGGGGCATAGCACACCGGTGAACTTTCCGGTCCACGGCGCTCCAGTTCATCCTCCAGCCACCCGGCCAGCACCAGGGCGTTGTTGTGCTCGGTGTCCTTGCCGGCATAGAGCAAGGTCAAGGTGCCCTTGGCCGCCAGATCCAGCAGGGGGTACCAATGCTCGGGATGGGCCGCGAGCTCCTGCTGGTAGCGCTGGGTGAAACCGGCGAAATCCACCTCGCCATGATGAAACGCCTTACGCAACTCATCGGACGGTGCCACCTCTCGCAACCATTGGCCGTGGAGGTCGTCCTTGCGTTTGTTGCGTGGCCACAGGCGATCGACCAGCACCCGCTGGCCATCCTCGGCCTCAATCGGATCGTAGACACGTTTGCAGCGGATCACGACGCTCTCCTGCGGCAGGCTTTCCCTAACAGACTAGGGCCTTCATTGACCAAGGTCACGTGCAGACCCTGAATGGCCTTCTATGCTTTGTCCGCCTGGCATCTTTGCCCGACGCCACCCGGAGCCCTCCATGGCAACCTCGTCACTGGCCAACCAGACCGACCTGGCCCACCGCGACGCCCGCCCGCAGCTGTCGCACAGACCCGGCCGCGTCACCCTCACGCTGTTCATCGGCCTGCTGCTGGCCGCAGTGGCCTACACTGCCTGGAGCCTGAAACAGGATGTCAGCGCCAGCGGCACCGTCGTCACCACCCTCACCCCCTTCCTGCTGCTGGGCTTGGCGCTGCTGATCGCCCTGGGTTTCGAGTTCGTCAATGGCTTTCATGACACGGCCAATGCAGTCGCCACAGTCATCTACACCCATTCGTTGCCGGCGCCGGTAGCGGTGGTGTGGTCTGGCCTGTGCAATTTCCTTGGGGTGCTGCTGTCCAGCGGTGCCGTGGCCTTCGCCATCATTGCGCTGCTGCCGGTGGAGCTGATCCTGCAGGTGGGCTCCACAGCAGGCTTTGCCATGGTGTTCGCCTTGCTGCTGGCGGCGATCATCTGGAACCTGGGCACTTGGTGGCTGGGCCTGCCAGCATCGTCCTCACACACCTTGATCGGCTCGATCATCGGCGTCGGCGTAGCCAACGCCCTGATGCATGGCCGCGCGGGGACCAGCGGGGTGGACTGGACCCAAGCGGGCAAGGTGGGCTATGCCCTGCTGTTCTCGCCGCTGATCGGCTTCGCCTGCGCCGCCTTGCTGTTGCTGGCACTGCGCCTGCTGGTCAAGCGTCGCGAGCTGTACCAGGCACCGCAAGGGCAGACACCTCCCCCTTGGTGGATCCGCAGCGTGTTGATCCTGACCTGCACCGGCGTGTCGTTTGCCCATGGGTCCAACGATGGCCAGAAAGGCATGGGGCTGATCATGCTGATTCTGGTGGGTACCCTGCCAATGGCATACGCGCTGAACAAGACCATGCCCACCGAGCAGGCACAGCAGTTCTCGGTCATCGCCCAAAGCACTCGTCAAGCGTTAGTGCGCAGTGCGCCTCAAGCAGCCCCGGCTGACCCACGCCAAGCGCTGGTCGCCTTCATTGCCGAGCCCAAAGCGAGCCCGCAACTGGTCCCGGCATTGGCCGCACTCAGCGGGATGATCGGCGAGCAGGTCAAAGGCTATGGTTCGCTCAACCGAGTGCCGGCCGAAGCCATGGCCAACGTACGCAACGACATGTACCTGGCGAGCGAAACCATCCGCCTCATCGACAAGCAACAATGGGCACGCTTCGACGCCGATACCCATCGCCAGCTAACGGTGTTCAAACAGCAACTGGACGATGCCACCCGCTACATCCCGCTGTGGGTCAAGGTGGTGGTCGCCATTGCACTGGGCCTGGGCACCATGGTGGGCTGGCGACGCATCGTGATCACTGTGGGTGAAAAGATCGGCAAGACCCACCTGAGCTATGCCCAGGGCGCCTCGGCAGAAGTGGTGGCCATGTGCACCATTGGCGCGGCGGATCTGTTCGGCCTGCCGGTGTCGACCACCCATGTGCTGTCATCCGGTGTCGCGGGCACCATGGTGGCGAACGGCTCAGGTGTCCAGCGGCGGACGCTGTTCAATCTGTTGATGGCCTGGGTGTTGACCTTGCCGGCGGCCATGCTGCTGGCCGGATGCCTGTACTGGCTACTGTGCCAAGTGTTTTGAAGGTTCAGGGCCGCGTCGTGACCCTGAACCCCTGCAGACTCACCCCGGAATCTTCAGGCCCCGCTGCACGGCAGGCAGGGCCAGGAACGCCTCAAGCACTCGCTGCACGTGCTTGAACTCATCGAACCGCACCAGTTCCCGTGCGTTGTAGCGTTCCACCAGGTTGCGCACCCACGGGAAGATAGCGATGTCGGCGATGCTGTACGCATCCACCATCCATTCGCGCCCGGCCAGGTGCCGGTCGAGCACGCCCAGCAGGCGCCTGGACTCATTGACGTAACGGTCCCGCGGGCGCTTGTCCTCGTAGTCCTTGCCCGCGAAGAAATGGAAGAACCCGACCTGGCCGAACATCGGCCCGATGCCCCCCATCTGGAACATCAACCATTGGAGGGTCTGGTAGCGGGTGGCCGGGTCCTGGCTAAGCAATTGGCCGGTCTTCTCAGCCAGGTACTGCAGGATCGCGCCAGACTCGAACAACGGCAATGGCTGACCGTTCGGCCCGTTAGGGTCGAGGATGGCGGGAATCTTGTTGTTGGCGCTTAGGGAGATGAACTCAGGGCTCAGTTGGTCATCGTTGTCGAAACTGACCTTGTGCACTTCATAGGGCAGGCCGATCTCCTCCAGCATGATCGAGACCTTGACGCCGTTGGGCGTGGGCAAGGAATACAACTGCAGGCGCTCGGGATGACGCGCCGGCCATTTGCGGGTGATGGGAAAAGCGCTGAGATCGGTCATGGGCACTTCCTGAAGACGAGGAAATGACCACTGTAGGGGTAACACGGCGGTTTGACCATCGGTTGTCACTGGGGCTTTCGCCGCCATCTGTGGGAGCGGGCGAACCCGCTCCCACAAGGACTGTGCCGTGTTTCGGATGGCGCGCCCGCAGGTACGCCAGCCGTCACATCAGAACCGCGTCGGAACGCGCTCTGCCCCCTTGGAGATGATCACTTCCACACGGCGATTGAGCTGCCGGGAATGCGCATCGGCATTGGAGGCAACCGGGTATTCCTTACCATAACCGCCAGTGGTGATGCGGCCAGGCTCCACGCCCTGACGGCGCAGCGCCATCGCCACGGAAGCGGCGCGCTGTTCGGACAGTTTCTGGTTGAACGCATCGCTGCCAGTGGCATCGGTGAAACCTTCTACCAGCACCTTGCGCTCCGGGTTGTCGTTCAGGAATGCGGCCAGCTTCTGGATATCGCGGTCGCTGCTCGGACGCAATTGCGCACGACCGGTGTCGAACAGCACATCGCCGAACGTCACGACGGTGCCGCGCTCGGTCTGCTTGGACTTGAGCGATTGCAACGCCTTGAGCTGGGCAGTACGCACCTGAAGGCGTACCTCGGTGCGCTGGGCCTCGATACGCTGGAGACCGGCCTCGGCCTGACGCAGCACGATGGTCTGCTCGGCCGCCTCGATCTTGCGGTTGGCCAGGTAGGCGAGCTGCTCGACCTGCACGTCCTTGCGGTCCTTGAGCGAGACCAGCTCCGCCTTGCCCAGGGCACGATAGGCTTCCTGGGTCTCCAGGGCGGCAAGGCGGCTGGCGTCAGGCTTGCCTTGCAAAACCGAATACGCCTCGCGGGCCTCCAGAAGGCTTGGGTTTTCTGGCGTCGCGCTACAACCGGCCAACGCCAGTGCGAGCACCGAGACACAAGGCAACAGATACGATTTCGACATGGTCAGCTCCTTATTCGGCAGTCACGGCAGGCAGGGTGTCGGGTGCTTCGAGCATTTCCCGTTTGAGCACTTCGATGCCTTCGCGGGCGGCATTGAGTTGCGCCTGTGCCTTGCTCGCCTGAGCCTTGCGCTCGGCGAAGCTGGCATCGGCCTCGGCTTGTTCGGCGAGGGTGCGGACCTGAGCCATATCCTGCTGGCCCAAGGCCCGCTCCATGGCGTTGAGTTTGTCCTGGGCCGCACGCATTTCGACCGGCGCATACTGGGTCGCATCGGCGGCCACGGCACGATTGACCGCGTTACGGGTCAGCTCGATTTGTTCGGTCGGGGCGACAACACTGGCACAGCCGCCCAGGATCAGTAACAGGCCGCCCAGAGGCATGAGATTGCGGATGGATCTGGCACGCATGAAAACAACTCCTCGGTGCAAGGCGCATGGGCACGGAGCTCCCGCCGCGATCACGCACGCGTTTGCATCAGGGGATCGGAAAAGTCTCGAATGCTCAGGAGAATCTCGCCTGTGTCGGAAAGGCGAGATTGGGAGCTTTGTGTGGGATTAAGCGAACATCCAAGACCGTCGGTTGTGAAGACCAGGCCAGCCTATTCATAAACCTAGACGAGCCGCATAGGACTCAACTGACAAGCCTGTAAGGCTTTTCAACGAATTAAGGCATTGAACACTCGACAGACGGCTCAGGACCGCCTGCCGTCAGCAGCGCTCAAGACAAACCATGGGCCTTGAGCTTGAGCTTTTCGGTATCCACACGCACGAACACCGAGTCAGCCGTCACGGTTAGTACATCGCCCGCCCAGACTTCGCAGATGACACGGGTCTTGCGCCCGACCTCACCTTCAACACGCGCCTTGAGCACCAGCTCCACGCCCATCGGCGTGGGCTTGAGGTAGGTCAGGCTGAGGGTGCCAGTGACACAATCGATCCGCGGCAGGCTCCCCGCTTCGCGCCCTTCGACCCGGTAGTGATAGGCCATGGCCGTCCAGTTGGAGTGGCAATCCACTAGCATGGCCAGGAAGCCACCATAGACCAGCCCCGGCCAGCCGATGAAGCTGCTGTCGGGCGAGTGGCGACAGACCAGGTGAATTCCATCGTCATCCCAATGGCTCTTGATGTGCAGTCCGCTGGGGTGCGAGCAGCCACAGCCGTAGCAGGTACCCTCGGGGGCCGCCAGCTCCTGCTGGGAAAGTACGTGTTCGTTCATACGCGTCCTGTGCTTGTTGGTATGCGGAGAAGACGCCACCGATGGTAGCGCCCCACCCTTCCCCCGCCAACGACGAGGCTGCGCTGGCAGCCTCGTTTTGCGCTACCGATCCGTTGCCGGGGCCAGCACCGACATGCCACGCCGGCGGGCCAGGGCAATCAGCAGGATGAAGCAGGTCACCCCCGCTGTCATCAGCGTCTCGTAGCGGTAGGCATCGCTGAACAGCATGTAGCCCAGCACCATGACGATCAGCCCGATCACCAGCCATGTCAGCCAAGGGAACAACCACATCTTCAGCGCCAGTTCCGTCCCTTCGCGCTCGGCACGCGCCCGCATGCGCAATTGCGACACAGCGATCACCAGGTACACCAGCAAGGCGATGGCGCCCGTGGTGGACAACAGGAAGCCGAACACCTTGCCAGGCAACACATAGTTGACGAAGCAACCGACGAAACCTGCCAGGGTCGACAACACGACCGCCACGGTCGGCACGCCATTGCCGGAGATACGCTTGATCATCCGCGGCGCCTCGCCCCGCGCGCCCAACGAATAGAGCATGCGCGAGGCGGTGTAGAGACCGGAATTCATGCAACTGGTGACTGCCACCAGTACGACCAGGTCAACCATCAGCTTGGCGCCCGGCACATTCAGTGCCTCGAGCACGCGCTGGAAGGACCCCACCGCCTTCAGGCCCGGGTCGTTCCAGGCCACCAGCGACACCACCAGGAAGATCGAGGCGAGGTAGAAGATGGCAATGCGATACACCACCAGGTTGGTGGCGCGGCGAATCTTGTCTTTCGGGTTGGCGGTCTCGTCGGCCGCAATGGTGACGATCTCAGCGCCGAAGAACGAGAAAATCGTAATCAACACGCCGCCAAGCACTGTGCCAAAGCCGTTGGGCATGAAGCCACCGCTGGCCCACAGGTGGCTGATACCCGAGACCTCCGCCAGCGGCCAGACGCCAAACACGGCCATGCTGCAGATGCCGATGAAGGCGAGAATGGCGATCACCTTGACCAGCGCGAACCAGTACTCGAATTCACCGAAGTTCTTCACGCTGATCAGGTTGGTGGCCGACAGCACGACCATGATCAGGAACGCGAACAGCCAGGACGGCACGCCGGGGAAGTACGCATGGAGGATGTCCGCCCCGGCAATGGCTTCGACCGGGATGATCAACACCCAGAACCACCAGTACAGCCAACCGATGGTGAAGCCCGCCCAAGGCCCAATGGCCTCAGCGGCATAGGTGGAGAATGAACCACTGTTGGGGTTGGCAATCGCCATTTCGCCCAACATGCGCATCACCAGCAAGACCAGCAGGCCAGTCATGGCGTAGGAAATCAGGATCGCGGGCCCCGCGGTGGCGATGGCGTTGGAAGAACCGATGAACAGACCGGCCCCGATGATGCCGGCAATGGAAATCATGGAGACCTGACGCGAGGTCAGGCCGTGTTGCAGCGAGCGCTGTTTCTTTTGGTGTGGCGATGCCATGGGGAACCCTCGAATGGGTCGGCCGCCGCCAGCGGCGGCTGAAAAGGGAGCAGAAGGCAAAAATCGTTGCTTTCGTGTTCTTGTTGTTTTCGATCAGATCAGGCGCAGGCCCTTATCGATGCCGTGCAGTCGGACGCTGGTATTTGCCGATGGCAAATAAACATTCAGGCGCGCCGAGACGTTCGAACGCGTCGACAGTCATTGTTCTTCTCCTGTTTCAACAGCGGGTTGTCATCGTTGATGCAGGTCAGTATTAATCTAATAAGACGAAGTCAACAAACGACCTTTTCGAAGCACATGATTCCATTGCGGAATGAAATCCTTCCAAATTCACGGGGTACTCACCGCTCATGTCAAAACGCCTGATGCCTTCTTCCACCGCCCTGCAATGCTTCGAAGCGGCCGCTCGCCATCTGAGCTTCACGCGGGCGGCGCAGGAACTGCACCTGACCCAGAGCGCCGTGAGCAAGCAAGTGGCCCAACTGGAGGACATGCTGGCGCATCCGCTGTTCCAGCGAATCCGCAGGCGCCTGCAACTGACACCGGCCGGCGCGCTGTACCTGACCGAAGTGAACAAGATCCTCACCCAGATCGACATCTCCAGCCGCTACATCCTGAGCTACGGCGATGAAACCGAGGTGCTGCGCATCGCCACCCAGCCGACGTTCGGAGCCCGCTGGCTGGTGCCCAGGCTCAAGGGTTTCGGCGATCGCCACCCGCGCATCCACCTGGATATCCGCAACGAGCTGGAACCTTTCGACCTGGTGCAATCCAGGGCGGACATCGCCTTTTTCTTCGGCCAGGGCACCTGGCCTGGCGCGACGTGCATCGAACTGTTCAGCGAGGAGGTGGTGCCGGTGTGTGCGCCATCGCTACGGGCCCAACACCGCTTCGACAGCGCCGAAGCATTGACCCAGCACCGCCTGCTGCAATGCGCTTCGCGGCCTGAGGCCTGGCACGAGTGGTTCCTGGGCCTTGGGCTGCACAGCGAAAACAGCTATCACGGCCCACGTTTCGACACGTTCTACCTGTGCATCCGCGCCGCCATCGCAGGTTGCGGCATCGCCCTGATCCCGCGATACCTGGTCGCTGAAGAGCTGACCGAAGGCAAGCTGGTGGTGGCCTGGGACCACCCGGTACCCAGCAATGGCAAGCACTTCATCGCTCACGCCGAGCATGCGGCGGAGGTACCGAAGGTGCGAGCGTTCGTGCAGTGGATCCTGGAGCGAGTGGCACAGGGCGACTGAAGTTTAGTGTGGGCGCTGGCGACAGGCCGCGATGGGCTGCACAGCAAGATCGCCCGTGAAAACAAGAATTTTTGGAATGACCGCAATCGAATAATTCGTTTGCGAAATGACACTTCGCCGCGCTTGGATAATAAGAAAATCAAACCAAGGTTTGCGTGCACATGAATCAGGAAAGTATCAGCCAGTCCATTGCAATTGTTCATCCGATTACACTTTCCCATGGCCGCAATGCCGAAGTCTGGGACACCGACGGCACACGTTACATCGACTTTGTCGGCGGTATCGGCGTTCTGAACCTGGGCCATTGCAACCCGGCCGTGGTCCAGGCCATCCAGACCCAGGCCACACGCCTGACCCACTATGCATTCAATGCTGCCCCCCATGGCCCCTACCTGGCGCTGATGGAGCGTTTACAGCACTTCGTACCGGTGAGCTACCCCCTGGCGGGGATGCTCACCAACAGCGGCGCCGAGGCCGCGGAAAACGCGCTGAAAGTCGCCCGAGGCGCCACCGGCAAGCGCGCCATCGTGGCCTTCGACGGTGGTTTCCATGGTCGCACCCTGGCCACCCTCAACCTCAACGGCAAGGTCGCGCCATACAAGCAACGCGTGGGTGAATTGCCCGGGCCGGTCTACCACCTGCCCTACCCCAGCGCCGACACCGGCGTCACCTGCGAGCAGGCGCTCAAGGCGATGGACAGGCTGTTCAGTGTGGAGCTGGCGGTGGAAGACGTCGCAGCGTTCATCTTCGAGCCCGTGCAAGGCGAAGGCGGCTTCCTGGCGCTGGACCCGACCTTTGCCCAAGCATTGCGCCGCTTCTGCGACGAGCACGGCATCCTGATCATCATCGACGAGATCCAGTCTGGCTTCGGCCGCACCGGTCAGCGCTTCGCCTTCCCTCGCCTGGGCATCGAGCCTGACCTGTTGCTGTTGGCCAAGAGCATCGCCGGCGGCATGCCACTGGGCGCGGTGGTCGGCCGCAAGGCGGTCATGGACTCGCTGCCCAAGGGCGGCCTGGGTGGCACCTATTCGGGCAACCCGATCGCCTGCGCGGCGGCTTTGGCCAGCCTGGAGCAGATGACCGACGAGAATCTCGCGACCTGGGGAGAGCGCCAGGAGCAGGCCATCGTGGGCCGCTACCAGCGCTGGAAGGCCACCGGGCTGACGTCGGCGTTAGGTCGCCTGACCGGCACCGGAGCGATGCGCGGGCTGGAGCTGGTCAACACCGACGGCAGCCCCGCGCCAGCGCAGCTGGCCAAGGTACTCGAGTCGGCCCGCGCCAAAGGCCTGCTGTTGATGCCAAGCGGCAAGGCGCGGCACATCATTCGCCTGCTGGCACCGCTGACGATAGAGCCGCAGGTCCTCGAAGAAGGCCTGGATATCCTCGAACAGTGCCTCGCCGCGCTGGGCTGACGCGTTAGAGGCCCAACTCTTCGGGGGTGAGCATGTCGGACTCGAAGGCGATCCAGCCGCCTTCGAGTTCGGCATGGCCGTTGACGATCGGGCCGTAGTAGGTCAGGCCGTTCTCCAGCGTCACGCAGATGTGCGTGGCAGACTTTTCCGGCGCAGCCAGGGTGCCGACGAAGTGCACCTTCTTCAGCGTTTCGGTGACTGCTTCCAGGCCTACGCGCATGTTGGGGTTTTCCATGGCTTCGGCATCACCCCCACGGTCTTCGGCGCTGACGGTCACGGTGGCGATGTAGGGGTACTTGCTCAATCGGATTGCCTCGCAGGAAAGGGACGGCGCATCAGGCGCCAAGGGTGCGTAGGTTACGGCAGGCGATGCGCGCGCGCGAGTACCGCGCGCGCATTTGCCCAGGCAAACGGCTCGTTCACAGGCATCCGCCCGTCCCGAGACCGCGGCCCCGAAATCTGTTAGGGTGCCCGCCGATGCACGCCCCACCACACGAGGATCCCGAGTGAGCGCCGAAGAACCCCTGATCGCCGACCTGTTCGAAGTCGACAAACGCCTGAGTCTCAAGCCCGTCGTGGACTTCAACGCCTACCTGCGCAATGCCTTCGGCGAAGGCGCCTGCCGTTGCCACCGCTGCCTAGAACGGGGTGGCGACGAAAGTGGCTACAGCCACCAGCACACCTTCGCACTCGAAGGCCGTACCGTGCACCGGCGCTTCGCCAACACCGCGGGGAGCGATGTCCTGCTGGTGCTGAAGAAGGCCTGGCTGTCCTACACCAAGAACGATCTGCCACTGACTGGCGCGCTGGAGCTGGCCACCGTCAAGACGTTCACCGAAACCGCCCTGCACGAGCGTCTGCTAGCCCTGCTGCCGGCCAGCGGCCTGGCCCGCGAAACCGACGGCCAGTGGCTCTTGCAAACCCTGGCCGACTGACCCGGGCGCCTGGCCGCCGGGCTTAGCGCCCCTGGCGGCCATGCACGATGGCACGGCCTTTTTCCAGATAAGCATCCATCTCCTCACGCGGCACCATGCTGCCGCCCGTCGCCCAGACCAGGTGGGTGGCATTGGCCATGCGCCGCTCATCCAGCCCCAGACGCTGACGATAGCCTTGGTTTTCCAGCAACACCCGGCCCATGCCTGGCACTCCCGCCAGCGCCGAAGGCTCCAACGCCAGCCCTTCTAGTTGCTCCACCAGCGCCAGCAAGCGGAACAGTTCGGCATCGCTGACAGTGTAATAGCCGTCGATCAAGCGCTGCATGGCCCGGCCGACAAACCCTGAAGGCCTGCCGACCGCCAGCCCGTCGGCGGCGGTGTGATTGTCCAAGCCGAAGTCATAGACCGACACCTGCTCATGCAAACCGGTGTACACCCCCAACAGCATGCACGGCGAATGGCTGGGCTCGGCGAACAGGCAATGCACCGCATCGCCGAACGCCTGCTTCAAGCCAAAGGCCACGCCCCCTGGGCCACCGCCCACGCCACAGGGCAGATAGACGAACAGCGGGTGCTCGGCATCGACGACGATGCCCGCCGCCTGCAACTGCCCGCGCAAGCGTTCGGCCGCCACGGCATAGCCCAGGAACAGGTCGGTGGAATTTTCGTCATCGACGAAGTGGCATTTGGGATCGGTATCGGCTTCGCGCCGCCCCTGCTCGACCGCGACGCCGTAGTCGGCATCGTATTCGCGCACCTTGACGCCACAGGCCCGCAAGCGATCCTTCTTCCATTGACGGGCATCGGCGGACATGTGGACCGTCGTGCGCAACCCCAGGCGCGCGCCCATGACCCCGATGGACAACCCCAGGTTGCCGGTCGAGCCGACGGCGATGCTGTACTGGCTGAAGAAGGCCCGCGCCGCGTCGCTGTCGAGCGTTGCGTAATCATCCCCAGGCTTGAGCAGGCCGCCGGCCAGGGCCAGACCCTCGGCGTGCTTGAGCACTTCATAGATACCGCCACGGGCCTTGATCGAGCCTGAGATCGGCAGCAGGTTGTCGGCCTTGAGCCACAGCGTGCCGAGCGGCGCAATGTCGAGCTCATCGCACAAGGCGGCCTGCAGGCTGGGCAACGGCAACAATGGCGATTCGATCAACCCACCAGCGGCTTGGGTCTGCGGGAAGGCCGAGGCGATGAACGGTGCAAAACGCGTCAACCGTGCACTGGCCTCGGCGATATCGCCTGCCCCCAGCGGTACATCGCCCAACGCCTGGGCACACGGTGCGACGCGAGGATTGAACCAAGCGACCGGGGCGTGGCGCACCAGGTCGGCAATCAACGGGTGCTGCTGACACCAGGTCTGCAGCGGTACTTCGAGGGCCATGGGCGACTCCAGGCGGATCAGTAGGCAGGGCCTGGATTAGGCGGCACATGAGCCCCCCTTGGCAACCGTCGGATACTTGGCCAGGGCCCCATCAGCAGCGCCATCGTCTGCTACCTTGGGAGAACCCGCTCACCCACAGGTGAATGACCATGGCCCGCACGACTCCCATCGAGCTGTACCGCAACATCGGCATCGTCGCCCACGTGGACGCCGGCAAGACCACCACCACCGAACGCATCCTGTTCTACACCGGGGTCAACCACAAGATGGGCGAAGTTCATGACGGCGCCGCCACCATGGACTGGATGGCCCAGGAGCAGGAGCGCGGCATCACCATCACCTCGGCGGCGACCACGGCGTTCTGGCAGGGCTCGACCAAGCAATTTGCCGACAAGTACCGCTTCAACATCATCGACACCCCCGGCCACGTCGACTTCACCATCGAGGTGGAGCGCTCGCTGCGCGTGCTCGACGGCGCAGTGGTGGTGTTCAGCGGCGCCGACGGCGTCGAGCCGCAGTCCGAGACGGTCTGGCGCCAGGCCAACAAGTACCACGTGCCGCGCCTGGCCTACATCAACAAGATGGACCGCCAGGGCGCGGATTTCCTGCGGGTGGTCAAGCAGATCGACCAGCGCCTGGGCCACCACCCAGTGCCGATCCAGCTGGCCATCGGCAGCGAGGAGCACTTCGTCGGGCAGGTCGACCTGGTGAAGATGAAAGCCATCTACTGGAACGACGCCGACCAGGGCACCAGCTATCGCGAAGAGGAGATTCCCGCCGAGCTGCGCGCCCTGGCCGATGAATGGCGCGCGCACATGGTCGAAGCCGCCGCCGAAGCCAATGACGAGCTGACCATGAAGTTTCTCGAGGGTGAAGCGCTGAGCGTTGACGAAATCAAGGCCGGGCTGCGCCAGCGCACCCTGGCCAACGAGATCGTGCCGACCATCCTCGGCTCGTCCTTCAAGAACAAAGGCGTGCCACTGATGCTCGATGCCGTGATCGACTACCTGCCCGCCCCCAGCGAGATTCCCTCGATCAAGGGCGTCGACCCAGATGACGAGGAAAAGCACCTGGAGCGCCACGCCGACGACAACGAACCGTTCTCGGCTTTGGCCTTCAAGATCGCCACCGATCCGTTCGTGGGCACCTTGACGTTCGCCCGCGTCTATTCTGGCGTGCTCAGTTCCGGCGATGCCGTGCTCAACTCGGTCAAGGGCAAGAAGGAACGGGTCGGGCGCATGGTGCAGATGCACGCCAACCAGCGCGCCGAGATCAAGAACGTCTGCGCCGGCGACATCGCTGCGCTGATCGGCATGAAGGATGTCACCACCGGCGACACCCTGTGCGACATGAACAAGCCGATCATCCTCGAACGCATGGATTTTCCCGACCCGGTGATTTCCGTGGCCGTTGAGCCCAAAACCAAAGCTGACCAGGAAAAAATGGGCATTGCCCTGGGCAAGCTGGCCCAGGAGGACCCTTCGTTCCGGGTCAAGACCGACGAGGAGACCGGCCAGACGATCATCTCAGGCATGGGTGAGCTGCACCTGGACATCATCGTCGATCGCATGCGCCGCGAGTTCAACGTCGAGGCCAATATCGGCAAGCCGCAGGTGGCCTACCGCGAGAAGATCCGCAACACCTGCGAAATCGAGGGGCGCTTCATCCGCCAGTCCGGCGGTCGCGGCCAGTATGGCCACTGCTGGATCCGCTTTGCGCCGGGCGACGACGGCAAGGAAGGCCTGGAATTTATCAACGAGATCGTCGGCGGCGTGGTGCCACGTGAGTACATTCCCGCGATCCAGAAAGGCATCGAGGAGCAGATGCAAAACGGTGTGCTGGCCGGCTACCCGCTGATCAGCCTCAAGGCCGCGGTGTACGACGGCTCGTACCACGATGTGGACTCCAACGAGATGGCCTACAAGATCGCCGCGTCCATGGCCACCAAGCAACTGGCCCAGAAAGGCGGTGCCGTGCTGCTGGAGCCGGTGATGAAGGTCGAGGTGGTCACGCCCGAGGAATACCTGGGCGACATCATGGGCGACCTGAGCCGTCGGCGCGGCATGATCCAGGGTTCGGAGGACAGCCCCGCAGGCAAGGTGATCCGTGCCGAAGTGCCCCTGGGCGAGATGTTTGGCTACTCCACCGACATGCGCTCGATGACCCAGGGCCGGGCTAGTTACTCGATGGAGTTCACCAAGTATGCAGAGGCGCCGGCGAGCATCGCCGACGTCATCGTCAAGAAGAACAAGGGGGAATAACCCAGTCTCCTGGCTGTCTGATCCGACGGCTTCGCGGCTAAACCCGCCCCGCCGCCACAGCGGTGATCTCAAGAACACCGGAGAACCTGTGGCAGTGGGTTTACCCGCGAAAGCGCCGGCTCAGGCGTCAAAGCCGCTCAATGCTGCTCCCCCGCCCGCTTGAGCAGCGTCTTGCAGCGCTCGGACAGGTGCGTCACGCGCAGGTGCTTGCCGGCCTTGGCATAACGCTCACGCAAGGTCTTCAACGCCGCGATCGCCGAATAATCGACAAAGCTCAGGTGCTTGCAGTCCAGGGTCACACTGGAGGGATCCCGCGCGGGGTCGAACTGGTCGAGAAACGGCGTGGTCGAGGCGAAGAACAACGTGCCATGCACCTGGTATACCTTGCCGCCCTGATCATCCAGATGGCTGTCGGCATACAGCTCGCGGGCGTGCTGCCAGGCAAAGTTGATCGCGGCGATAACGATGCCAAACAGCACGGCGGTCGCAAGGTCGGTCAATACCGTTACCACCGTCACTGCGATAATCGCCAGCACGTCGCTGACCGGCACCTTGCGCAACACCCGAAGCGATGCCCAGGCAAAGGTCTGCTGGGCGACCACGAACATCACGCCGACCAACGCCGCCAGCGGGATACGCTCGATCAGCGGCGAGAGGAACAGCACGAACAGCAGGATCATCCCGCCCGCCACCACGCCCGACAGCCTGCCGCGGCCATTGGAGCTGAGGTTGATCACGGTCTGGCCGATCATCGCGCAACCACCCATGCCACCACACAGACCGGAGACCATGTTGGCCGCCCCCAACGCCACGCATTCGCGATCGGGGTAGCCGCGGCTTTCGGTGATCTCATCGGTGAGGTTCAAGGTCAACAGGGTTTCCAGCAGGCCGACCATCGCCATCAACACTGCATAGGGCGCGATGATCTTCAACGTCTCAAGGTTCCACGGCACCTCTGGCAGGGCCAGTTGTGGCAGGCCGCCTGCGATGTGCGCCATGTCGCCCAAGGTGCGGGTCGGCAAACCGAGCAGATAGGCCAGCAGGCCGACGCCAAGAATCGCGACCAGCGCCGGGGGCACGGCGCGGGTCAGGCGCGGCAACACGTAGACCACCAGCATGGTCAGCGCCACCAGGCTGACCATCAGGTACAGCGCCGAACCGCTGAGCCAGTGCTCGCCGTCCTTGAAGTGCTCCAACTGGGCCAGGGCAATGACGATCGCCAGGCCGTTGACGAACCCGAGCATCACCGGATACGGCACCAGGCGTACCAGTTTGCCCAGGCGCAGTACACCAAACAGGATCATCACCACCCCACCGAGCAGTACCGTGGCCAGCAGGTACTGGGCACCGTGCTGTACCACCAGGGCGACGATCACCACCGCCATGGAGCCTGCGGCGCCGGAGATCATCCCGGGACGTCCACCGAACAGCGCGGTCAAGGTACAGATGATGAAGGCGCCGTACAGGCCCATGAGGGGGTTGAGGTGGGCCACCAGGGCGAAGGCGATACACTCAGGCACCAGGGCGAAAGACGTGGTCAGGCCAGCGAGCACGTCGGCGCGAAGTCGGGCAGGTTTCATGGGGGTCCTGTGTCGTGTCCGGATCCAAAGGCGATCCGGGCTGAAAATCGAGGGGCGCGATGTTACGAGATTTGCCCGATAGCGACCACCGCCCGGCAGCTCAGCACACGTGCTCGCGACTCTGTACCGCCAGGCCCAGTGCCCGCAGCATGTCTAGGCGCGCCGAACTCTTCGACAAGTTCACTGAGGCGGCGATGTTGGCGGTGATCCCAGCATGTGATCCAGACCCAGCAGAGGCGCGACAAATTTGCCATCATGATCATTCCACCTGCGGAGATCATGGACATGCCGCTACGCCCCTTCATCACTTCTTTCCTGCTGGCCGTCAGCCTCACCGCCCAGGCGGCCACCGAGGTGCTGCCGCTGCAACATCGCACCAGCGCCGAACTGCTGCCTACCGCTCAATCATTCCTGGGCAAGGACGGCACCGTCAGCGCCTTCGAGAACAAGCTGATCGTCAACGCCAGCCCCGAACGCATCGATGACCTGCGCGCTCTGCTGCAACAGCTCGACACCGCGCCCAAGCGCCTGTTGATCAGCGTCGACAACGACGACAGCAACTTCCAGGACAACCGTGGCAACGCCCGCATCATCCATTACGGCACGAGCAACCGTGAGGGCGGGATGCAGCAGATCCAGGCCAGTGAAGGCCAGCCGGCGTTGATCCAGATCGGTCAGAGCATCCCCATCACCAGTACCAGCACCGACGGCTACGGACGCATTCAGAGCGACACTGAATACCGCAATGTCACCCAAGGTTTCTATGTCACGCCGAGCCTGAGCGGCGATACGGTTCGTCTACAAATAAGCACCAATAATGACCGAATGAGCCTTGAACGTCAGGATGTAGTAAAGGTTCAAAGCACCGACACGACCATCACCGGCAAGCTCGGCGAGTGGATTACCCTGGCCGGGTTCAATCAGCAGAGCCAAGCCGAACGCAGTGCCTCAAGCTACACCTACAGCACCCAACGGGGTGAAAACATGACATTGCGCGTCAAAGTCGACCTTCTTGACTGATCCCAGGCAATTCAAGGCCTCGACCAAAGGCCTTGAAACTGACCGAGGAGTCGCATTAGACCAAAGATGTAGTAAGCGAAAAAAACCACTACAAAACATTTGACAGGCACTTTTTCCCAAGGGCATGATGGCCTCGCTCCCGCTAATCAGAGGCCCTGGCAAGGGCCTTCGAGACGCGCTCCTCCTTACCCCTGGAGGCGTCTCGTGTCTATACGGCCCACAAGGCGGTTCGACGGGATAGTGACTGCAACGAAGAAGTTGTCCCGAGGGACGGAAGCGCATCACCGCAGCACCTGGCAGTCCTGTCGCACCGCAGCAAGGCATCCACGAGCCGACCTGCCGCCACACCTCGCCCGGCCCTGCACCCCTTCCTCTTCGAGCCGCCTTCGTACGCACTCACCTTCCGCCGGACAGGACAGCCGCCAGGCTTCTGAACCGCAGAGCACAAGCACTTACTTCAAAGACTGATGCGACGAGGTTTTACTTCCATGGCACTGACACGCGAACAGCAAATTGCAGCCCTTGAGAAAGACTGGGCCGAGAACCCGCGCTGGAAAGGCGTGACCCGTACCTATACCGCCGCCGATGTCGTCCGCCTGCGTGGTTCCCTGCAGCCGGAGCACACCTTCGCTCGCCAGGGTGCAGAGAAACTGTGGAAGCTGGTCACCGAGGGTGCCCACCCGTCCTTCCGCCCTGAAAAAGATTTCGTCAACTGCATGGGCGCCCTGACCGGCGGCCAGGCAGTCCAGCAGGTCAAGGCCGGCATCCAGGCCATCTACCTGTCTGGCTGGCAGGTGGCCGCCGACAACAACTCGGCCGAGTCCATGTACCCTGACCAGTCGCTGTACCCGGTCGACTCGGTTCCGACCGTGGTCAAGCGCATCAACAACGCCTTCCGCCGCGCCGACCAGATCCAGTGGAAAGCAGGCAAGAACCCAGGCGATGAAGGCTACATCGACTACTTCGCACCGATCGTGGCAGACGCCGAAGCCGGTTTCGGCGGCGTGCTGAACGCCTACGAACTGATGAAGAACATGATCGAGGCAGGCGCTGCTGGCGTTCACTTCGAAGACCAGCTGGCCTCGGTGAAAAAATGCGGCCACATGGGCGGCAAAGTACTGGTCCCAACCCAGGAAGCCGTGCAAAAACTCGTTGCTGCCCGCCTGGCTGCGGACGTCGCTGGCGTACCGACCATCATCCTGGCCCGTACCGACGCCAACGCCGCAGACCTGCTGACCAGCGATTGCGACCCGTACGATCAGCCGTTCGTGATCGGCGAGCGCACCCGCGAAGGCTTCTACAAAGTCCGCGCCGGCCTCGACCAGGCCATCGCCCGCGGCCTGGCCTATGCCCCGTACGCTGACCTGATCTGGTGTGAAACCGCCAAGCCGGACCTGGAAGAAGCTCGCCGCTTCGCCGAGGCGATCAAGAAGGAGTACCCGGACCAGATCCTGTCGTACAACTGCTCGCCATCCTTCAACTGGAAGAAGAACCTGGACGACGCCACCATCGCCAAGTTCCAGCGCGAACTGTCGGCCATGGGCTACAAGCACCAATTCATCACCCTGGCAGGCATCCACAACATGTGGCACGGCATGTTCAACCTGGCGCACGACTACGCCCGCAACGACATGACCGCCTACGTCAAGCTGCAGGAGCAGGAGTTCGCTGACGCCAGCAAAGGCTATACCTTCGTGGCGCACCAGCAGGAAGTCGGCACGGGCTACTTCGACGACATGACCACCGTGATCCAGGGTGGCGCTTCGTCGGTGACCGCTCTGACCGGCTCGACCGAGGAAGAGCAGTTCCACTGAGTGTAACGCCCTCGAACGAGGCCCGACCCTGCCAAGGTGTCGGGCCTTCTTCTTTATTCGGGGCCTCAAACCTGTTCCTACGGGCACTTCCGATTACCGCGTAGGAACCGGCTTAGCCCTCAGCGCTCGCAGCACCGCGGACAACATGGGTCTATGCTTGTGGCTACCCAGCAGCAAGGACCCCCCATGCCCCGTCCAAGCCACCTGATCATCATCGCCCTCACGGCCGCCGCCCTCTATATATATGCATTGGCCAGCGACAACACTCCGCTCGCTTTGCTGACCAAGCCATTGCCGGTACTGGCGTTGATTGCCTGGCTCTGCAGCGCCCCTGCCACGCCCTACACGCGCTGGATCAACATCGGCCTCGGCTTTTCGGTACTGGGCGATATCATCCTCGCCATTCCACGCGACTGGTTCGTTTTCGGCCTGGCAGCATTCTTCTGCGCACACCTGGCCTACCTGCATGCCTATTGCCGCATCACACGGCGCCCCGCCCTGGCCCCACTGGCGGTGTGCGTACCGCTCACCTTCGCGCTGTTCGCACTGCTGGCCAGCCACGGCCTGGGGTCCTTACTGATACCCGTGGCGCTCTATGCCCTGGCGATTGGCACAATGCTCTGGCGCGCCCTCGCCTGCGGCGGGCTGGCTGCAATCGGGGCCGGCCTGTTCGTGTTCTCCGACAGCCTGATCGGCATCGACCGCTTCGTCAGCCCGTTCGCCGCAGCCCAGTTTCTGGTCATCCTCGCCTACTGGCTGGGCCAATGGGCGATTGCCGCGTCAGCTCATCGCGACTCAATCGATAAACTGTTGATTCAGAGCGGTGCAAGACGCGATCCCAGCTGCTAGAACGAGAGGCTTTCTTATTTGCAAGATGCGCGCTGGAAAAACGAACTTAGCAAGCGTCAGGCCAGGTTTAAAACAGCACACCAGAACAAATGATATTAATTATCATTACAGAGACAAAAGGTCGTTACATCGTACAAGAAACATAATTAACAAAAGCGCGTGGAATGCCCGAAGCTCAAGGGTTTCAGCCATTTACGAGATTTTTTTGTTCTTAATCCTACGAATAAATTTGCCACAGAAATTTTACTTGCACCGGGTTTACCCATAAAATCAGCCCGATTGATTCAGCTGCGACATTTGGTCACTGCAACCGCGACACGCGTCGCCGCTCTACTTATTTCAGACTGCAGAGCTGGGTCTCTGTATAAGGATTTCTAGCATGTCCGATTCGGTAGGACTCATCGCCCACAACTGGGGCTTTGCCATCTTCCTCCTGGGTGTCGTCGGCCTGTGTGCCTTCATGCTCGGCCTCTCCAGCCTGCTCGGTAGCAAGGCTTGGGGTCGCGCCAAGAACGAACCCTTCGAATCCGGCATGCTGCCCGTCGGCAGTGCCCGTCTGCGCCTGTCCGCCAAATTCTATCTGGTCGCGATGCTATTCGTGATCTTCGATATCGAAGCCCTCTTCCTGTATGCATGGTCTGTGTCCG
Organism: Pseudomonas sp. PKS; assembly: GCF_051913525.1. Taxonomy (NCBI): domain Bacteria; kingdom Pseudomonadati; phylum Pseudomonadota; class Gammaproteobacteria; order Pseudomonadales; family Pseudomonadaceae; genus Pseudomonas; species Pseudomonas sp. PKS. The sequence goes on from NZ_JBEGDO010000005.1 coordinate 238,249, forward strand.
TCCGCGAAAGCGGCTGGACCGGATTCGTCGAAGCACTCGTTTTCATTGCAATTCTGTTGGCTGGTCTTGTCTACCTATGGCGCGTCGGGGCGCTCGATTGGGCTCCCGAAGGTCGCCGCAAGCGGCAAGCGAAGCTGAAACAATGAGGCTTTGGCATGCAATACAATCTCACCAGAATCGATCCGGATGCGCCCAACGAGCAGTACCCGGTCGGTGAACGGGAAACCGTCACCGATCAACTGCTAGAGGACCAGGTCCACAAGAACATCTTCATGGGCAAGCTCGAAGATGTGCTGCGTGGCGCGGTCAACTGGGGTCGCAAGAACTCCCTCTGGCCGTACAACTTCGGCCTGTCCTGCTGCTACGTGGAAATGACCACGGCCTTCACGGCGCCCCATGACATCGCCCGCTTCGGCGCCGAAGTCATCCGGGCCTCGCCGCGTCAGGCCGACTTCATGGTCGTCGCCGGCACCTGCTTCATCAAGATGGCGCCGATCATTCAGCGCCTCTACGAGCAGATGCTCGAACCCAAGTGGGTGATCTCCATGGGCTCGTGCGCCAACTCCGGCGGTATGTACGACATTTACTCGGTCGTTCAGGGGGTCGACAAGTTCCTCCCCGTGGATGTCTACGTGCCTGGCTGCCCGCCTCGCCCCGAAGCCTTCCTGCAGGGCCTGATGCTGTTGCAGGAGTCGATCGGCCAGGAGCGACGCCCGCTTTCCTGGGTTGTCGGTGATCAAGGCATTTACCGTGCCGAGATGCCCGCCCAGAAAGACCTGCGTCGTGAACAGCGCATCCAGGTCACCAACCTGCGCAGCCCCGACGAAGTCTGATCCAGCGACATGCCGCCCGCTCCGGAAGGAGCCGGCGGCCTGGCTTCATTCTCTACGTTGACTCAAAGCGACCGAGACCATGACAGCGGACACCGCTATTTATATTCCGCCTTACAAGGCTGACGACCAGGATGTGGTCGTCGAACTGCACAACCGTTTTGGCGCAGACGCATTCGTCGCCCAGGAAACCCGCACCGGCATGCCGGTCCTGTGGGTGAACCGCGCCCAGCTCAAAGACGTCCTCTCCTTCCTGCGCAACGTTGCCAAGCCGTACAGCATGCTGTTCGACCTGCACGGTGTGGACGAGCGCCTGCGTACCCAGCGCCGCGGCTTGCCGGCCGCCGACTTCAGCGTGTTCTACCACCTGCTGTCGGTCGAGCGAAACAGCGACGTGATGATCAAGGTGGCCTTGAGCGAAGGCGACCTGAACCTGCCGTCGGTCACTGGCATATGGCCCAACGCCAACTGGTACGAGCGTGAAGTCTGGGACATGTTCGGCATCGACTTCGCCGGCCATCCGCACTTGTCGCGCATCCTCATGCCACCGACCTGGGAAGGCCACCCGCTGCGCAAGGACTTCCCGGCGCGCGCCACCGAATTCGATCCTTACAGCCTGAACCTGGCCAAGCAGCAGCTTGAAGAGGAATCGGCACGCTTCAACCCCGAAGCCTGGGGCATGAAGCGTCACGGCGCCAACGAGGACTACATGTTCCTCAACCTGGGCCCCAACCACCCTTCGGCTCACGGTGCCTTCCGTATCGTCCTGCAACTGGACGGCGAAGAGATCGTCGACTGCGTTCCGGACATCGGCTACCACCACCGTGGCGCCGAGAAGATGGCCGAGCGCCAGTCCTGGCACAGCTTCATCCCCTACACCGACCGTATCGACTACCTCGGTGGGGTAATGAACAACCTGCCGTACGTCCTGGCCGTCGAGAAGCTGGCCGGCATCAAGGTGCCGCAGAAGGTCGACACCATTCGCGTCATGCTGGCCGAGTTCTTCCGGATCACCAGCCACCTGCTGTTCCTGGGTACCTACATCCAGGACGTTGGGGCCATGACCCCGGTATTCTTCACCTTTACCGACCGCCAGCGGGCCTACACCGTGATCGAGGCGATCACCGGTTTCCGTCTGCACCCGGCCTGGTACCGCATCGGTGGCGTCGCCCACGACCTGCCGCGCGGCTGGGACAAGCTGGTCAAGGACTTCGTCGAGTGGCTGCCCAAGCGCCTGGACGAGTACGAAAAGGCCGCGCTCAAGAACAGCATCCTCAAGGGGCGTACTATCGGCGTCGCCGCGTACAACACCCAGGAAGCGCTGTCGTGGGGTACCACCGGTGCCGGCCTGCGTGCTACCGGTTGCGACTTCGACCTGCGTAAAGCCCGCCCCTACTCCGGCTACGAGAACTTCGAGTTCGAAGTACCGCTGGCCCACAACGGCGATGCCTACGATCGCTGCATGGTCCGCGTCGAGGAGATGCGCCAGAGTATCCGCATCATCGACCAGTGCCTGCGCAACATGCCGGAAGGCCCGTACAAGGCGGATCACCCGCTGACCACGCCGCCGCCGAAAGAGCGCACCCTGCAGCACATCGAGACCCTGATCACCCACTTCCTGCAAGTCTCGTGGGGCCCGGTCATGCCGGCCAACGAGTCGTTCCAGATGATCGAGGCGACCAAGGGCATCAACAGTTACTACCTGACGAGCGATGGCGGCACCATGAGCTACCGCACCCGGATCCGTACCCCGAGCTACCCGCACCTGCAGCAGATCCCATCGGTGATCAAAGGCAGCATGGTCGCGGACCTCATCGCGTACCTGGGCAGTATCGACTTCGTTATGGCTGACGTGGACCGCTAAGCATGAACAGCACGCTTATCCAAACCGACCGTTTCGTCCTGAGCGAAACCGAGCGCTCGGCCATCGAGCATGAGATGCACCACTACGAGGATCCGCGCGCGGCGTCCATCGAAGCCCTGAAGATCGTTCAGAAAGAACGTGGCTGGGTGCCGGACGGCGCCATCTACGCCATCGGCGAAGTGCTGGGCATCCCGGCCAGCGACGTCGAAGGCGTAGCCACCTTCTACAGCCAGATCTTCCGCCAGCCGGTCGGTCGCCACATCATTCGCGTCTGCGACAGCATGGTCTGCTACATCGGTGGCCACGAGTCGGTGGTCAGCCAGATCCAGAGCGAACTGGGCATCGGCCTGGGCCAGACCACTGCCGATGGCCGCTTCACCCTGCTGCCGGTCTGCTGCCTGGGCAACTGCGACAAGGCCCCGGCGCTGATGATCGACGACGACACCTTTGGCGACGTGCAACCTGCCGGCGTTGCCAAACTGCTGGAGGGTTACGTATGACCATCACTTCCTTCGGCCCGGCCAACCGCATCGCGCGTTCGGCTGAAACCCACCCGCTGACCTGGCGCCTGCGCGACGACGGCGAGCCGATCTGGCTCGAAGAGTACCAGGCCAAGAACGGCTACGCCGCCGCCCGCAAGGCGCTGGCGCAAATGTCTGCGGATGATATCGTCCAAAGCGTCAAGGACTCCGGCCTCAAGGGCCGTGGCGGCGCTGGCTTCCCCACTGGCGTTAAGTGGGGCCTGATGCCCAAGGACGAGTCCATGAACATCCGCTACCTGCTGTGCAACGCGGACGAAATGGAGCCCAACACCTGGAAGGACCGCATGCTGATGGAGCAACAGCCCCATCTGCTGGTCGAGGGGATGCTGATCAGCGCCCGCGCCCTGAAAGCCTACCGCGGCTATATCTTCCTGCGTGGCGAATACACCACCGCGGCCAAGAACCTCAACCGCGCCATCGAGGAAGCCAAGGCCGCAGGCCTTCTGGGCAAGAACATCCTCGGCAGCGGTTTTGACTTCGAACTGTTCGTGCACACCGGTGCCGGCCGTTACATCTGCGGTGAAGAGACCGCACTGATCAACTCCCTGGAAGGCCGCCGCGCCAACCCACGCTCCAAGCCGCCCTTCCCTGCCGCCGTCGGCGTGTGGGGCAAGCCGACCTGCGTGAACAACGTCGAGACCCTGTGCAACGTTCCGGCCATCGTCGCCAACGGCAACGACTGGTACAAGTCGCTGGCCCGCGAAGGCAGCGAAGACCACGGCACCAAGCTGATGGGCTTCTCCGGCAAGGTGAAGAACCCTGGCCTGTGGGAACTGCCGTTCGGCGTCACCGCCCGCGAGCTGTTCGAGGACTACGCCGGCGGCATGCGCGACGGCTACAAGCTCAAGTGCTGGCAGCCAGGCGGCGCCGGTACCGGCTTCCTGCTGCCCGAGCACCTCGACGCCCAGATGTATGCCGGTGGCATCGCCAAGGTCGGCACCCGTATGGGTACGGGCCTGGCCATGGCAGTCGACGACAGCATCAACATGGTCTCGCTGCTGCGCAACATGGAAGAGTTCTTCGCCCGTGAATCGTGCGGCTGGTGCACCCCGTGCCGTGACGGCCTGCCATGGAGCGTGAAGATGTTGCGCGCCCTGGAGAAAGGCCAAGGCCGCGCCGAGGACATCGAGACGCTGCTGGGGCTGGTCAACTTCCTTGGCCCAGGCCGTACCTTCTGTGCTCACGCACCGGGTGCCGTCGAGCCTCTGGGCAGTGCCATCAAGTATTTCCGGTCCGAGTTCGAGGCCGGTGTCGCCCCAGCCAGCGCTGGCGACGCCCTGCGCCCGAACCTGGCCAAGCCGATACCGACCGGGCCGGTCGTGGTCGGCGCATAACAAGATGAATCGCGGATGGTCCGTGTCATCCGCCAGCCTGCAGGCCGGCCCGAACGATTCGTGGCTGGCCGCAGGCTCACCGATTTCCATTAGCCACGCCTGCTCACGCGGGCCAACGAAGAACTTTGAACCATGGCCACTATCCACGTAGACGGCAAAGCGCTCGAAGTCAATGGTGCGGACAACCTGTTACAGGCCTGTCTGTCGCTCGGCCTCGACATCCCCTATTTCTGCTGGCACCCGGCGCTCGGTAGCGTCGGCGCCTGCCGGCAGTGCGCGGTCAAACAGTACACCGACGAGAACGACACCCGCGGTCGTATCGTCATGTCCTGCATGACCCCTGCCTCCGACGGCACCTGGATCTCCATCGACGATGAAGAGTCCAAGGCGTTCCGCGCCAGCGTCGTCGAATGGCTGATGACCAACCACCCGCACGACTGCCCGGTGTGCGAGGAAGGCGGTCACTGCCACCTGCAGGACATGACGGTAATGACCGGCCACAACGAGCGCCGCTACCGTTTCACCAAGCGTACCCACCAGAACCAGGACCTCGGCCCGTTCATCGCCCACGAGATGAACCGCTGCATCGCCTGCTACCGCTGCGTGCGCTACTACAAGGACTACGCAGGCGGCACTGACCTGGGTGTCTACGGCGCCCACGACAACGTGTACTTCGGTCGCGTCGAAGACGGCGTGCTGGAGAGCGAGTTCTCCGGCAACCTGACCGAGGTCTGCCCGACCGGCGTGTTCACCGACAAGACCCACTCCGAGCGCTACAACCGCAAGTGGGACATGCAGTTCGCCCCGAGCATCTGCCACGGCTGCTCCAGTGGCTGCAACATCAGCCCCGGTGAGCGCTACGGTGAACTGCGCCGTATCGAGAACCGCTTCAACGGTTCGGTCAACCAATACTTCCTGTGCGACCGTGGCCGCTTCGGCTATGGCTACGTCAACCGCAGCGACCGCCCACGCCAGCCGCACCTGGCCGACGGCACCAAGCTGGGCCTGGACGCCGCCCTGGACAAGGCCGCCGACCTGCTGCGCGGTCGCACCATCGTCGGTATCGGCTCGCCACGCGCCAGCCTGGAGAGCAACTACGGCCTGCGTGAGCTGGTCGGCGCCGACTATTTCTACTCAGGTATGGAAGCCGGTGAGCTGGCCCGCGTGCGCTTGGCCCTTGAGGTGCTGAACAATAGCCCGCTGCCCGTGCCTACCCTGCGCGACATCGAAGATCACGACGCCGTGTTCGTCCTCGGTGAAGACCTGACCCAGACCGCCGCCCGCGTCGCCCTGGCCGTACGCCAGGCCACCAAGGGCAAGGCCGAAGCCATGGCCGATGCCATGCGCGTACAGCCGTGGCTCGATGCAGCGGTCAAGAACATCGGCCAGCACGCGCTGTATCCGCTGTTCATCGCCTCGCTGGCTGAAACCAAGCTCGACGACGTCGCCGAAGAGTGCGTCCACGCAGCCCCGGCAGACCTGGCTCGCCTGGGCTTCGCCGTGGCCCACGCTATCGACCCAAGCGCGCCTGCCGTCGACGGCCTGGATGCCGACGCCAAGGCACTGGCACAGCGCATCGCCGATGCCCTGGTCGCCGCCCAGCGTCCGCTGGTGGTCGCTGGCACTTCCCTTGCCGACCCCGCACTGATCGAAGCCGCCGCCAACATCGCCAAGGCCCTGAAACTGCGCGAAAAGAACGGCTCGCTGAGCCTGGTGGTGCCGGAAGCCAACAGCCTCGGCATGGCCATGATGGGCGGTGAGTCCGTCGACGCCGCGCTTGATGCCGTCATCAGCGGCCAGGCCGACGCCATCGTGGTACTGGAGAACGACCTGTACGCCCGCGTACCGGCCGCCAAGGTTGACGCTGCCCTGGCCGCGGCCAAGGTGGTGATCGTCGCCGACCACTCCAAGACCCCGACCACCGACCGCGCCCATCTGGTGCTGCCGGCGGCCACCTTCGCCGAAGGCGACGGTACCCTGGTCAGCCAGGAAGGCCGTGCCCAGCGCTTCTTCCAGGTGTTCGACCCGCAATACCTGGACAGCAGCATCCTGGTTCATGAAGGCTGGCGCTGGATGCACGCCCTGCGTGCGACCCTGCTGAACAAGCCAGTCGACTGGACCCAGCTGGACCACGTCACCAGCGCCTGCGCCGAAGCCGCCCCGCAACTGGCCGGCATCGTCAACGCAGCGCCTTCCGCCGCGTTCCGCATCAAGGGCATGAAACTGGCCCGTGAACCGCTGCGCTACTCCGGCCGTACCGCCATGCGTGCCAACATCAGCGTGCACGAACCGCGTACCCCGCAAGACAAAGACACCGCCTTCGCCTTCTCCATGGAAGGCTACTCGGGCTCGGCAGAACCGCGCCAGCAGGTACCGTTCGCCTGGTCGCCGGGCTGGAACTCCCCGCAGGCCTGGAACAAGTTCCAGGATGAGGTCGGCGGCCACCTGCGCGCTGGCGATCCAGGTGTGCGCCTGATCGAGCCGCAAGGCGATCGCCTGCACTGGTTCACCACCATCCCGGCTGCCTTCAACCCGGCCCGCGGCACCTGGACTGCCGTGCCGTTCTACCACCTGTTCGGCAGCGAAGAGTCCTCTTCCCGCGCCGCCCCGGTGCAAGAACGCATCCCGGCCGCCTACGTAGCACTGGCCAAGTCCGAGGCCGACCGCCTGGGCGTCAACGAGGGTGCCTTGCTGAGCCTGAACGTGGCGGGCGTCTCCCTGCGCCTGCCGCTGCGTGTCAATGAAGAGCTGGGCGCTGGCCTGGTCGCGCTGCCGAAAGGCCTGGCCGGCATTCCGCCTGCCATCTTCGGAGCATCCGTCGAAGGTCTGCAGGAGGCAGCACAATGAGCTGGTTCACCCCCGAAGTGATCGATGTGATCCTCACCGTCGTCCGGGCCATCGTGGTCCTGCTGGCGGTGGTGGTCTGCGGCGCGCTGCTCAGCTTCGTCGAGCGTCGCCTGCTGGGTTGGTGGCAGGACCGCTACGGTCCGAACCGTGTCGGCCCGTTCGGCATGTTCCAGATCGCTGCCGACATGCTGAAGATGTTCTTCAAGGAAGACTGGAACCCGCCTTTCGTCGATCGCATGATCTTCACCCTGGCGCCAGTCGTGGCCATGAGCGCGCTGCTGATCGCCTTCGTGGTCATCCCGATCACCCCGGTCTGGGGCGTGGCTGACCTGAACATCGGTCTGCTGTTCTTCTTCGCCATGGCCGGTCTGTCGGTGTATGCGGTGCTGTTCGCCGGCTGGTCGTCGAACAACAAGTACGCCCTGCTCGGCAGCCTGCGTGCTTCGGCCCAGACCGTGTCGTACGAAGTGTTCCTGGGCCTGGCGCTGATGGGCGTGGTGGTTCAGGTCGGTTCGTTCAACATGCGCGACATCGTCGACTACCAGGCACAGAACCTGTGGTTCATCATTCCGCAGTTCTTCGGCTTCTGCACCTTCTTCATCGCTGGCGTCGCCGTGACTCACCGTCACCCGTTCGACCAGCCAGAAGCAGAACAGGAACTGGCCGACGGCTACCACATTGAATATGCCGGCATGAAGTGGGGCATGTTCTTCGTCGGTGAGTACATCGGCATCATCCTGATCTCGGCGCTGCTGGTGACCCTGTTCTTCGGCGGCTGGCACGGCCCGTTCGGCCTGCTGCCACAGGTTCCGTTCCTGTGGTTCGCCCTGAAGACCGCGTTCTTCATCATGCTGTTCATCCTGCTGCGCGCCTCGATTCCGCGCCCACGCTATGACCAGGTGATGGACTTCAGCTGGAAGTTCTGCCTGCCGCTGACCTTGATCAATTTGCTGGTGACCGCTGCGATCGTGCTTTACAACACGCCAGCCGTCGCGGCCCAGTGAGGATTTGACCCATGTTCAAATATATCGGCGACATCGTTAAAGGCACCGGCACCCAGCTGCGCAGCCTGGTGATGGTGTTCTCCCACGGGTTCCGCAAGCGCGACACCCTGCAATACCCCGAAGAGCCCGTGTACCTGCCACCGCGCTACCGCGGTCGCATCGTCCTGACCCGCGATCCCGACGGCGAGGAGCGCTGCGTGGCGTGCAACCTCTGCGCGGTAGCCTGCCCGGTTGGCTGCATCTCGCTGCAGAAGGCCGAGACCGAGGACGGCCGCTGGTATCCGGAGTTCTTCCGCATCAACTTCTCGCGCTGCATCTTCTGCGGCCTGTGCGAGGAAGCGTGCCCGACCACCGCGATCCAGCTGACTCCGGATTTCGAAATGGCCGAGTTCAAGCGTCAGGACCTGGTGTACGAGAAGGAAGACCTCCTGATCTCCGGCCCCGGCAAGAACCCTGACTACAACTTCTACCGTGTTGCGGGTATGGCGATCGCTGGCAAGCCGAAGGGCGCTGCACAGAACGAAGCCGAGCCGATCAACGTGAAGAGCTTGCTCCCATAAGGACAGAAAGATGGAATTCGCTTTCTACTTCGCATCCGGGATCGCCGTGGTCTCCACCCTTCGGGTGGTGACCGGCACCAACCCCGTGCACGCCCTGCTCTACCTGATCATTTCCCTGATCTCCGTGGCGATGATCTTCTTCTCCCTGGGTGCGCCGTTTGCCGGCGCCCTGGAAGTGATCGCCTATGCTGGCGCCATCATGGTGCTGTTCGTCTTCGTGGTGATGATGCTCAACCTCGGGCCGGCTTCGGTCGCCCAGGAGCGTGGCTGGCTCAAGCCGGGTATCTGGGCAGGGCCTGTGTTCCTGGCCGCCCTGCTGCTGCTTGAGCTGCTGTACGTGCTGTTCGCCGAGCCAAGCGGCGCGGCCATCAGCGGTACCACCGTGGACGCCAAGGCCGTGGGCATCAGCCTGTTCGGTCCTTACCTGCTGGTGGTCGAACTGGCCTCGATGCTGCTGCTGGCCGCGGCCGTCACCGCCTTCCACCTGGGCCGCAACGAGGCGAAGGAGTAAATCATGGGTGCTATCCCTCTCGAGCATGGGCTGGCGGTCGCCGGCATCCTGTTCTGCTTAGGTCTGGTTGGCCTGATGGTCCGCCGCAACATCCTCTTCGTGCTCATGAGCCTGGAAGTCATGATGAACGCCGCTGCCCTGGCGTTCATCGTCGCCGGTGCCCGTTGGGTTCAACCCGACGGTCAGGTGATGTTCATTCTGGTGATCAGCCTGGCAGCCGCCGAGGCCAGCATTGGCCTGGCGATCCTGCTGCAGCTGTATCGCCGCTTCCACACTCTCGACATCGATGCTGCCAGTGAGATGCGCGGATGAACCTTATCTTCCTGACTTTCGTCTTCCCCCTGATCGGCTTCCTGCTGCTGTCGTTCTCGCGCGGGCGGTTCTCGGAGAACCTGTCCGCGCTGATCGGCGTCGGCTCCGTTGGCCTGTCGGCCGCCGTGGCCGCCTATGTGATCTGGCAATTCAATGTCGCGCCGCCTGAAGGCGGTGCGTACAGCCAACTGCTGTGGCAGTGGATGTCGGTGGACGGCTTTGCGCCGAACTTCACCCTGTACGTGGATGGCCTGTCGATCACCATGCTCGGCGTGGTCACCGGTGTGGGCTTCCTGATCCACCTGTTCGCGTCCTGGTACATGCGCGGCGAAGCCGGTTACTCGCGCTTCTTCTCGTACACCAACCTGTTCATCGCCAGCATGCTGTTCCTGGTGCTGGGCGACAACCTGCTGTTCATCTACTTCGGCTGGGAAGGCGTGGGCCTGTGCTCGTACCTGTTGATCGGTTTCTACTACAGCAACCGCAACAACGGTAACGCCGCACTGAAGGCCTTCATCGTCACCCGTATCGGCGACGTGTTCATGGCCATCGGCCTGTTCATCCTGTTCGCCCAGCTGGGTACCCTGAACGTCCAGGAACTGCTGGTGCTGGCACCGCAGAAGTTCCAGGCAGGTGATACCTGGATGGTGCTGGCGACCCTGATGCTGCTCGGCGGCGCCGTCGGTAAATCGGCCCAGTTGCCACTGCAGACCTGGCTTGCCGACGCGATGGCCGGCCCGACTCCAGTCTCCGCGCTGATCCACGCCGCAACCATGGTGACTGCGGGCGTCTACCTGATCGCCCGTACCCACGGCCTGTTCCTGCTGGCGCCAGACATCCTGCACCTGGTGGGTATCGTCGGTGGCGTGACCCTGGTCCTGGCCGGCTTCGCCGCGCTGGTCCAGACCGACATCAAACGTATCCTCGCCTACTCGACCATGAGCCAGATCGGCTACATGTTCCTGGCCCTGGGCGTCGGCGCCTGGGAAGGCGCGATCTTCCACCTGATGACCCACGCCTTCTTCAAGGCCCTGCTGTTCCTTGCCTCCGGTGCGGTCATCGTTGCCTGCCACCATGAGCAGAACATCTTCAAGATGGGCGGCCTGTGGAAGAAACTGCCGTTGGCCTACGCCAGCTTCGTGGTCGGCGGTGCCGCCCTGGCCGCCCTGCCGATCCTGACCGCGGGCTTCTACTCCAAGGACGAGATCCTCTGGGAAGCCTTCGCCAGCGGCCACACCGGCCTGTTGTACGCAGGCCTGGTCGGCGCGTTCATGACCTCGCTGTACACCTTCCGCCTGATCTTCATCGCCTTCCATGGCGAAGCGAAGACCGAAGCCCACGCCGGCCACGGTATTTCCCACTGGCTGCCACTGGGCGTGCTGATCGTGCTGTCGACCTTCGTCGGCGCCTGGATCCACCCGCCTCTGGCTGGCGTGCTGCCACAGAGCGTCGGCCATGCCGGCGGCGAAGCCCAGCACTCGCTGGAAATCGTCTCGGGCGCCATCGCCATCGCCGGGATCCTGCTGGCAGCGGTGCTGTTCCTGGGTAAACGCACCCTGGTCAGCGCAATCGCCAACAGCGGCATCGGTCGCGTCCTGTCGGCCTGGTGGTTCGCCGCCTGGGGCTTCGACTGGATCTACGACAAGCTGTTCGTCAAACCTTATCTGCTGATCAGCCACATCCTGCGCAAGGATCCGGTTGACCGCAGCATCGGCCTGATTCCTCGGATGGCTCGCGGCGGTCACGTCGCCATGAGCAAGACCGAAACCGGCCAGCTGCGCTGGTACACCGCCTCGATCGCCGTGGGTGCCGTTCTGGTACTCGGCGCCGTGGTAGTGGCCGCGGTATGACTATGAACCTTGCGACTTTGCGAAAGGAAACGAACCCGTCATGATTCTGCCTTGGCTGATCCTGATCCCCTTCATCGGCGGCCTCCTGTGCTGGCTGGGTGAGCGCTTCGGCGCCACCCTGCCCCGCTGGATCGCGCTGCTGACCATGTCCCTGCTGCTTGGCATCGGCCTGTGGCTGTGGGCTAACGGCGACTACACCCTGGCCCCTGCCCCGGGCGCGGAACCGGCCTGGACCCTCGAATACAAAGTCGAGTGGATCAAGCGCTTCGGCATCAGCATTCACCTGGCCCTCGACGGCCTGTCGCTGCTGATGATCCTGCTCACCGGCCTGCTGGGTGTGCTTTCGGTCCTGTGTTCCTGGAAAGAGATCCAGCGCCACGTCGGCTTCTTCCACCTCAACCTGATGTGGATCCTGGGCGGTGTGGTCGGTGTGTTCCTGGCCCTGGACCTGTTCCTGTTCTTCTTCTTCTGGGAAATGATGCTGGTGCCGATGTACTTCCTCATCGCGCTCTGGGGTCACAGCTCCGCCGATGGCAAGAAGACCCGGATCTACGCCGCCACCAAGTTCTTCATCTTCACCCAGGCCAGCGGCCTGATCATGCTGGTGGCGATCCTTGGCCTGGTGCTGGTGAACTACAACAGCACCGGCGTCATCACCTTCAACTACAGCGACCTGCTCAAGGCCGAACTGCCAGCCGGTACCGAATACCTGCTGATGCTTGGCTTCTTCATCGCCTTCGCGGTGAAGCTGCCGGTGGTGCCGTTCCACTCCTGGCTGCCTGACGCTCACGCCCAGGCACCGACTGCAGGTTCCGTGGACCTGGCCGGTATCTTGCTGAAGACTGCGGCCTACGGCCTGCTGCGCTTCGCCCTGCCGCTGTTCCCGAACGCTTCGGCCGAGTTCGCTCCGATCGCCATGACCCTGGGCCTGATCGGTATCTTCTACGGCGCCTTCCTGGCCTTCGCGCAAACCGACATCAAGCGCCTGGTGGCGTTCTCCAGCGTCTCGCACATGGGCTTCGTGCTGATCGGCATCTACTCCGGCAGCCAGCAAGCCCTGCAGGGCGCAGTGATCCAGATGCTGGCCCACGGCCTGTCGGCCGCGGCGCTGTTCATCCTGGCCGGCCAGTTGTACGAGCGCATGCATACCCGTGACATGCGCGAGATGGGCGGCCTGTGGCACCGCATCGCCTACCTGCCAGCCATCAGCCTGTTCTTCGCCGCTGCCTCCCTGGGCCTGCCGGGTACCGGCAACTTCGTCGGCGAGTTCCTGATCCTGATCGGCAGCTTCGTCCATGTGCCATGGATCACCGTGATCGCCACCACTGGCCTGGTCTTCGGCTCGGTCTACTCGCTGATCATGATCCACCGCGCCTACTTCGGTCCGGCCAAGTCCGACACCGTGTTGGCCGGCATGGACGGTCGCGAACTGGTCATGGTCCTGGGCCTGGCCGGCCTGCTGATCCTGCTCGGCGTGTACCCGCAGCCGTTCCTGGACACCTCTGCCGCCACCATGAGCGGTGTGCAGCAGTGGATCGGTTCCGCTTTCACTCAACTCGCTTCGGCCCGGTAAGAGCGCTATGGAATTCACCACTCAACACTTCATCGCATTGGCGCCGATGCTCATCACCACCGTCACGACGGTGGTGGTGATGCTGGCGATCGCCTGGAAGCGCAATCACTCGCAGACCTTCCTGCTGTCCACCGTGGGCCTGAACCTGGCCCTGCTGTCGATCCTGCCGGCGCTGAAGGTCGCGCCGCTGGCGGTCACCTCGCTGGTGACCATCGACAAGTTCGCCTGCCTGTACATGGCGATCATCCTGGTAGCAACGCTGGCCTGCGTCACCCTCGCCCATGCCTATCTGGGCGAAGGGTCCAAGGGCTATCCGGGCAACCGTGAAGAACTGTACCTGCTGCTGCTGATGTCCGCCCTGGGCGGCTTGGTGCTGGTCAGCGCCAACCACCTGGCTGGCCTGTTCATTGGCCTGGAACTGCTGTCGGTACCGGTCTATGGCCTGGTGGCGTATGCGTTCTTCAACAAGCGTTCGCTGGAAGCCGGCATCAAGTACATGGTGCTTTCGGCGGCAGGTTCTGCCTTCCTGCTGTTCGGCATGGCCCTACTGTATGCCGACGCCGGCAGCCTGACCTTCGACCAGATCGGCAAGGCACTGGCTGCCACCAGCATGCCGAGCCTGCTGGCCCAGCTGGGCCTGGGCATGATGCTGGTGGGCCTTGCCTTCAAGCTGTCGCTGGTACCGTTCCACCTGTGGACTCCGGACGTGTACGAAGGTGCTCCGGCACCGGTCGCCGCGTTCCTGGCCACTGCCAGCAAAGTCGCGGTGTTCGCCGTGGTCGTTCGCCTGTTCATGCTCTCCCCTGCCGCCAGCAGCGGTGTACTGAGCACCGTACTGGCCGTGATCGCTGTCGCCTCGATCCTGATCGGCAACCTGCTGGCGCTGACCCAGAGCAACCTCAAGCGACTGCTCGGTTACTCGTCCATCGCCCACTTCGGCTACCTGGTCATCGCCCTGGTCGCCAGCAAGGGCCTGGCCCTGGAGGCCATGGGTGTTTACCTGGTGACCTATGTCATCACCAGCCTGGGCGCCTTCGGCGTGATCACTCTGATGTCGTCGCCCTATGCCGGTCGTGACGCCGATGCCCTGTACGAGTACCGCGGCCTGTTCTGGCGCCGTCCGTACCTGACCGCGGTACTGACCGTGATGATGCTGTCGTTGGCAGGTATCCCGCTGACCGCAGGCTTCATCGGCAAGTTCTACATCATCGCCACCGGCGTCGAGTCGCACCTGTGGTGGCTGGTCGGTGCCCTGGTAATCGGTAGCGCCATCGGCGTGTACTACTACCTGCGCGTCATGGTCACCCTGTACCTGGTAGAGCCAAACCTGCGTCGCCACGACGCTCCGCTGAAGTGGGAACAGCGCACTGGCGGCGTCATGCTGCTGGCCATCGCTATACTCGCCTTCATCCTGGGCGTGTACCCGCAGCCTCTGTTGGAACTGGTCCAGCAAGCCGGCCTGCAACTGATCGGCTGATCAATCTGCAAACACAAAACACCCCGCACATGCGGGGTGTTTTGTTTTCTGCTCCATATGGGCAATGGTGGGTGTCATGCTGCGCCTGGTGTGTTCTTGCCATTGCGCGCCGGCTTGCGTGAACAGCCCGGGTTGTGGGCCGCGCGCCGCAGTTCACCATAGGCGCTCGGCAGGTGGACATCTGGATTTGGCATACCGCTGGGGGAGAGTTCATGGGTCATCTCGAACTGGGCACGTACCGACCAGCCGCAGGCCTCATTGACGCATTGCAGATAGGCGATACGAAGGAAGATATGACGCCCTTCACTGGTGCGAATTCGCATCTTGCCGGTGCAATGAGGGCATACCAATTTATAGCTGCTCACAGGCACCTCCTATTGGGTACCCTCGACGCGTGTAAGACACCGTGACGATCACGGTCAGTGTACGCCCCCACAGATATAAGACTTCTCGATAAATTCATGTTACTTACCATCCGACGCTGAGTGGACCTTCACCCATCCATCCAGATGAGTACGGCTCATGGGCTTACAGAAACATTTACTCGTATTGAGTATTTTTTCCGTCCTGCGATAGCCGAACCAAACGTCCTGCCTGACTATCTTTTGCCTGTGATTTGTCCATAATCTTGTTTGATTGTTGTTGTAGGTATATAGCTGAGCAAATGTAGGCGTTTTCGCTGCAATCATCATTCATACCGTTACCGATGTGTCTGGTGCTCTCAATATATTCTTATCGCATATTTTTGCCTACAAATCTCATACATACTCCTTTTTTGGTATTCATAATGAGTACACCCTCCCTCTCCGCGATATTGCATCGAATGAAGGACCTCACCGGCGCCAAAACCGATGCCGAACTTTCCAAAGCATTGGGTATCAGCCCGCAAACCTTGAGCAGCTGGAAGATACGCGAGAGCATTCCTTACGCGTTGTGCATGGAGTTGGCGCAGGAACAAGGGGTGTCCCTCGATTGGCTGTTCCTAGGGGACGGGCAACAAAACCGAACATCTATTGCATCCCCCCCTCAAGGGCATTCATCTGCTTGGGAGACGGATCTGCTCAAGCAGTTGCGGGCGCTGTCGGCACTGGATCTGCAAGCCATCCGCGCGACCATTGAGGACAAGTTGCGCATCTCTCAGCTGGAGCGTCGTCTCGAAGAGTTGACCCATCGCCCTGTCAAGCATTGACCCTTCCGCGCTTCGCTAGCGGTGCCGCTCACCGTCGTTTCCCTGACCTGTTGGGCCAGGCTCCAGCGGGTCTGGACCTCCACCAGGCGCAGATAGCAAATCGAAAGCGCCCGCCCCTGCTCATGACTGTCGACATCGATCAGACGCCGATAGCCACGTTCGCGCAGGCAGCGGCGCCAATTGGCGAACTCGCGCGCTGCAACCTCCATCGAAACCCTGCCGGCCAGTTCCAGTCGCGTATCGCTGACATCCAATGACAGCCCCAGACGTTCACGCAACCACCCTAGCTCTATCCGCGGCCAGAACGGATCGTGATAGACCAGATAGCGTTTGGGCGGGCACTCAAATAAGGAGCACGACTCCCGATTCACGGATCGCCCCCCACTCACTGGTTGTTCAGCATGCCGTAACGTATCGCCTTGATCACCGCCGCTACCCGGGTGTTCACCGCGAACTTGCGCAAGATATTGCTGACATGGAAATTGACCGTTGACTCCTTGCAGCCCACGATCTGGCCAATTTCCCAGGAAGTCTTGCCGTAGGCGCACCACAGCAGCACTTCCCGTTCCCTGGGGGTAAGGTGGATGGGCTGATCAATGTTGACGTCAGGTACCAGTTGGCGTTGCAGGTTCATGGAGCACACTCCCTACGGTCATAAGAGCCCAAAGGCATTTACGTTTGATGTGCTTGAACCTTACGAAGCCATCGTCGCGTTACTCCAGCATCCAGGGTTGTAGGTCGGCGTCCTACACAAAACGTCTTACATGCGCAGGGGCACTTTTTCCCTAAAAAAGTGACGTGCTCTGAAGGATTTTGCGTGCGTCTGACACCTGTTGCCCGCCCTACTGCCTGGAGTTGTACGATGCGTCCCGTTTCACCTATCCCTTGCGCTGTCGGCCTATGGGTCGTTGCTACCGGCAACTCGGCAATGGCCGCTGCACCTCTGGAACTGGAGCAGGTCGTGATCGAAGGCCAGCAGCAAAGTGAGCTGGAGTCCGCCGCGCAGCGCCTACGGGAGGTCCCTGGGGCCACCAACCTCATCGACATGCAACGTGTCGAGCAAGGGCGTGTCGCCAGCAACCAGGACGTGCTGGCCTATCAACCTGGTGTCTTCGCCCAGTCGGCCGGCAACGATGGCATCAAGCTGTCAATCCGCGGCTCAGGCATCAATCGCGCCCCCGGAGCCCATGGTTCTGGTGTCTACACGATGTTCGACGGCCTACCGTTGACGGGCCCGGGGGGCACGCCCTACGAGCTGTTCGAGCCGCTGTGGCTGAGCCGTGCCGAGGTGCTGCGTGGAGCCAATGGCTTCGACCAGGGGGCATTGGCCCTCGGCGGCGCAATCAACTATGTGACCCACACCGGCTACGACGCCGCGCCTGCGCAAGTGCGCTATGAAGTGGGCAGTCGCGGATACGCCCATCGGCACGTGAGCTCCGGGCAGGTATTGGGGGATCTGGACTACTACGTGGCCCTGACCGACGCCGAATACGATGGCTATCAGGAACACAGCAGCGGCAGTGCCAAGGGTTTCGCCGCCAACGTCGGCTATCGCTTCAATCCCAACCTGGAAACACGCTTCTACCTGCGCTACCGCGAAACAGAGAACGACCTGGCTGGGCGCCTGACCAAAGAACAGGTCAAGCATGATCCACGTGCAGCCAATCCAGACTACCTGGCCCGAGACGACAGTCGCCCGCAACCGGGTAGTACTTGGGTGGCCAACAAGACCACCTTCTACCTGGAGGATGACGCTCGCCTGGAAGCGGGACTGGTCTACCACGACTACCCGATGGACCTGCGCGAAGGCCCCATGCGCCTTAAGGTCGCCTATACCGATGTCAGCGGGACCCTCAACTATGTGCGTCGCGACACCCTGTTCGGGCTTCAGAGCAACACCACCATCGGTTGGCGTACCACCAAGCACTTGCCCAACAGTGGCGCCTCGCAGTTCGTGCGCACTGGCGATGTCTTCGGCCCTCGTACTCGGGACTTCAGCTACCAGGGCTCGGACACCGTACTGCATGTCGGCAACGACCTGGAACTCATGCCTGACCTGTGGCTGACCACCGGCCTGGCAATGATCTATACCCGCCGCGAAAGCGATGTGACCTACCCGCAGGATGGCGGCAAGGTCAGCCAGCATGACTGGGACTACGCGCCTCGTCTGGGCTTGCGGTATGACATCAGTCCACACGTGCAGGTGTATGGCAACCTGAGCCGCTCCGTGGAACCTCCGCACCCTTGGTCGCTGATCTGGAGCTCGACAGTCCCTACCCAACCGATCGAAATGCAAAACCAGACCGCCACCACGCTGGAACTGGGTGCACGTGGCGATTCGCATCTGGGGCATTGGGACCTGGCCTGGTACTACTCGCAGGTACGTCACGAACTGCTGGCCGTTGAAATCGTGCAAGGCGCCCTGCCCAAGGAATTCAACGCCAGCCCCACCGTGCACCAAGGTGTCGAGGCCAGCCTGGACAGCACGCTCTGGGAACAGGCCGGCATCGGCAAGGTCTCCCTGCGCCAGGCCTATACTTTCAGCGACTTCCACTACCGGGACGACGACACCTTCGGCGACAACCGCCTGCCAGGCATCCCGATGCACTATTACCAGGCCGAGGTGCGCTACGACTGGCCAAGCGGCTTCTACGCAGGCCTCAACACCCAGATGGCGTCCAAAGTCCAGGTCGACTACGCCAACAGCTACCACGCCGATGCCTACACCCTGCTCGGCGCCCGGCTGGGCTGGAACTCTCCGAAGCAGGACTGGCAGACCTGGCTGGACCTGCGCAACCTGACCAACAAACGCTATGCCGCCACGGTGACGCCTGGGTATGACGATCAGGGCAAGGACAAACCACGCTCCACGCCGGGCGAAGGCTTTGGCGTCTACGCCGGCGTGTCCTACAGCTTTCTCTGAAAGGTCATGACGGCAACTGCACCTGCAACCGACTGGTGAAGATCGCCCAGCTGGACATGAACAGCGCGGCGATCAGCGGGCCGATGACGAATCCGTTGAGGCCGAACACCGCCAGGCCGCCCAGGGTGGAAATCAGAATCAGGTAGTCGGGCATCTTGGTGTCCTTGCCCACCAGGATCGGCCGCAGCAGGTTGTCCACCAGGCCAATCACCAGTACACCAAAAGCGATCAATACCACCCCTGACAGGATTGCGCCGGTGACCAGGAAATAGACCGCCACCGGTGCCCAGACAATGCCCGCCCCCACCGCTGGCAATAACGACAGAAACGCCATCAGCACACCCCAGACCAACGCACTGGGAATGCCCAGCACCCAGAAGATAAGACCACCCAGCGCCCCCTGGGTGATGGCCACCAGCAGATTCCCCTTGACCGTGGCACGCACCACGCGGCTGAACTTCAACTGCAGGCGACGCTTTTGCTGCTCTGGCAGCGGCACGGCCAGCCGCACTTTACGCGCCAGCTCCCCGCCTTCTCGCAGGAAGAAAAACAACAGGTAGAGCATGATGCCAAAGCTCACCAGAAAATCGAACGTGCCCTGGCCAAAGCTGAACGCTTGGCCCGCCAGGAACTGGCTGCCTTGCGTGGCCCACTTGGTGATCTTGTCACGTAGCCCTTCCAGATCGCCCATGCCCAGGCGCTCCAAGGCGTTCTGGACGAAGGCCGGCAGCAATGACTTGAAACTTTCCAGATGACCGGCGATATCCAGCTCGCCCTTCTCGATGCGCTGGTACAGGCTCGCGCCCTCCTGCACCAGCAAGGTACCAATGATGATCACCGGCAAGATGGCGATCAGCAGGCACACCAACAACGTCAAGGCTGCCGCCAAGTTACGCCGCCCCCCCAAGCGCAGCATCAGGTCACGCTGCAACGGGGAGAACAGGATGGCAAGGATCACCGCCCAGAACACCGCACCGTAGAACGGCAGCAAGATCCACAGGAAGGCGATGGTCACCAGCGCCAGGAGGACAATCAGGGCCTTGTTCTGCAGTGCGGTCTGGTTCATGGAGGTTTCTCGCGGGGGTCATCCCTTTAGTGCCCGCCGCTTGGTTAAAAGTGCCGTTGATCCAGATCAATGTCGCATCGACGCGCTGGCCTTAGCATCCGCGCCTTTGCCCGGTGCGCACATGACCCCTCCCGCCAAGCCCGAACTGCTGGCCCCCGCCGGCACCCTCAAGACCCTGCGCTACGCCTTCGCCTACGGTGCCGATGCGGTCTATGCTGGCCAGCCGCGCTACAGCCTGCGAGTGCGCAACAACGAGTTCGACCACGCCAACCTGGCGCTGGGTATCCGGGAGGCGCATGCCCTGGGCAAGCGCTTCTACGTGGTGGTCAATATTGCCCCGCACAATGCCAAGCTCAAGACCTTCATCAAGGACCTCGCTCCGGTCATCGAGATGGCGCCCGACGCCCTGATCATGTCCGACCCGGGCTTGATCATGCTGGTTCGCCAGCACTTCCCGCAGATGCCGATCCATCTTTCGGTGCAGGCCAACACGGTGAACTGGGCCAGTGTCGAGTTCTGGAAGCAGCTCGGCCTGAGCCGGGTGATTCTCTCGCGCGAGTTGTCTCTGGAGGAGATCGAGGAAATCCGCCAGCACGTGCCCGACATGGAGCTGGAAGTGTTCGTCCACGGCGCCCTGTGCATGGCCTATTCCGGTCGCTGCCTGCTGTCTGGCTACCTGAACCGTCGAGACGCCAACCAGGGCACCTGCACCAATGCCTGCCGCTGGAAATACCAAGCCACCCCGGCCACAGAGAACGCCACCGGCGAAATCGTCCACGAGGTCGAGCCGACCCTGGGCATCGGCGCGCCGACCGAGCAGGTGTTCCTGCTTCAGGAAAGCAACCGCCCAGGCGAAGAAATGCCAGCCTTCGAAGATGAACATGGCACCTACATCATGAATGCCAAGGACCTGCGCGCCATCCAGCACGTGGAGCGGCTGACCCAAATGGGCGTGCATTCGCTGAAGATCGAAGGCCGGACCAAGTCGCACTTCTACTGCGCCCGCGCCGTACAGTCCTACCGCCAGGCCATCGATGATGCCGTGGCAGGACGGCCCTTCGATCGCGGCTTGATGGGTAACCTGGAGTCCCTCGCCCAACGGGGCTACACCGAAGGCTTCCTGCGACGCCACGTTCACGATGAGTACCAGAACTATCAGCGCGGCAACTCGGTCTCCGAGCGCCAGCAGTTCGTGGGCGAACTGACCGGGACACGGGTGGAGGGCCTGGCCGAGGTCAAGGTGAAGAACCGTTTCGCCGTGGGCGATCACCTGGAACTGATGACCCCACGGGGCAACTATCACTTTGACCTGAATTACTTGCGCGACCGCCAGCAACAGCCCATCCAGGTAGCGCCAGGCGATGGCCATGTGGTTTACCTGCCCATTCCCGAACAAGTCTCTCTGGAATACGGCCTGCTGATGCGCGACCTGGAGTTGGAGCACACGCGCCTGACAGATCTGTAATGCTGCGTTCAGGCCGCTGACAGCTGCCGAAAGCGACCATCGCGCAGGCCGCCGCCGGTACGGGCGGCAACCGACCGCGCTGCGCCAGAAGGCCGGTTACGCTATGCTGCGGGTCAATTCAGGGTTACGGGCCGCCCTTCCAGACCACGTATTCGCGCGTGTCCCAGCACATCGCGGGACATGGGAGCGGCCCAACCAGACGCCAGTATCTGCCTGCGTATCTAGAGGACTATCACCATGCTGCGCAAACACCTGCTCTCCCTCGGCCTGCTGGCGATTGCCGGCCTGGCCCAGGCCGCTGAGACCATCGACGTCTACCGCGATCCCAATTGCGGCTGCTGCAAGGAATGGATCAGCCACCTGCGTGACAACGGCTTCACGGTCAACGACCACGTCGAACCGAACATGAGCGAGGTCAAGCAGCGCCTGGGTGTAGCCCCACGTCTTGCGTCCTGCCATACCGGGGTGATCAACGGCAAGTTCGTCGAGGGTCATGTGCCGGCCGAACAGGTCCGCCTGCTCGCCAAGCGCAATGACCTCAAAGGCATCGCCGTCCCGGGTATGCCCATGGGCTCGCCCGGCATGGAGATGGGTGACCACAAGGACGCCTACCAGGTCATCGGCCTGACCCAGGACGGCAAGGACGAAGTGCTGGCCAACTATTGATGCTCAGTCTCTGGGCGCTGTTTCTCAGCGCCTTCGGTGCCGCCACCCTGCTGCCGCTGCAATCGGAGGCGGTGCTGGTGGGGTTGCTGCTGAGCCAACCCGATGCCTGGGCGACGTTGCTGGTGGTGGCCACCCTCGGCAACGTGCTGGGCTCGATCGTCAACTGGCTGCTGGGGCGGGCCATCGAGCATCTTCGTGATCGACGTTGGTTCCCCTTCAGTGCCCAACAGCTGGAGCGCGCCCAGCAGCGTTACCACCGCTGGGGGCAATGGTCGCTGCTGCTGAGCTGGATGCCGGTGATCGGCGACCCACTGACCTTGATCGCCGGCATCATGCGTGAACCGTTCTGGCGGTTCGTACTGCTGGTGACCTTGGCCAAGGGCGGGCGCTACCTGGTACTGGCGATGATCACCCTGGGCTGGATGCACGGACGCTGATCGTAGACCGACGTTGAGCTTTGCAGGAGCGGCTTGTCTCGCACGAGGCCCGCCAGCCCACCTTTTGCCGTTACAAGCGTCCCCAGACCAACGCCTCGGTCCATCCCAGCTCGGCGAAGTCATCGGCCCGCAGGCAAGCCTCTTCTTCACAGAAGAACTCATCCAGCTGAGGCGGTCGCACTGCCGTATCGCTGAGCATGGCGTGCACCTGGCCACGATGATGGATCTGATGCTCGAACAGGTGCGACAGCAAGCGCAGGCGTTGCTCGCGCTGCAGACGATCCGGGCGCACGATGCTCACGTAGCGCTGCAATTGGTCATCGCGCAGAAGCTGGCAATAGGCAATCAGCCGGTGGTCGGCCTGGGCCTGCTCGGCATGCAGGTCGGCACAGGTGGCAAAAGGCTGCTCGGGCTCGAAGAATCGCTCGCCATCCGGGTCCGGCGCCTCGCCGCGCTGTTCGCACTCCAGCGCATGCAGGTAGAACCAGTCCACCGTCAGGAGGTGGTTGAGCGTGGCCTTGATCGAAGGAAAGAAGCTGCAACGCGGGGCGACGAACTCGTCCTGGGTCAGTTGCAGGCATGCCTTGTACAGGCGATGGTTGGCCCAGCCATTGTTGTAGGCCTGGGTCAGCAGATGATGCGACAGCGGCTCCATGGTCGGCTCCTTCAGGCGAAGCGTTGCAGTTGCATCTCCCGTAGCCGGCTCAGGGTCCGCTGGTACGGGAACGCCAGATACCCTTGAGTGTAGAGCGCTTCGAGCGGGACTTCGGCTTCCAGGTACAAGGCGACCCGACGGTCGTAGCATTCGTCGACCAGGGCAATGAAGCGACGCACGCTGTCATCCTTGGGCGCCAGCGTCGGCAGTTCGCGGTCTCCGGCCACCACCCGCTGGGCCCCATCCTCGGTGCCACGGGCAATGCGTCCCGCCCGCTGGGCACCGCCCAAGGCCGGGATGCCCTGGACCAGAATCGCCGAAAAGCGGTCACACAACCCCATGAACTCCAGAGCCGACAAGGGTTGCTCGCACACTTCACTGAAATGACACCAGATGGCCTGCTCGCTGCGACGAATCACGCGGATTTGCCGAGAACCGATCGACAACGGCTGGTCAGTGGCAGCCCCACCCTGGCTCAGCTGACCGAACACAGCCCCCAGGGCCGTGGGCTGTCCGGGTTCAGCGACCCAGTAGCGTTGTCGAAGGGCGCCTGGATGCAGACGATGGTCCTGCTTGCCCGCCACGTTCAGCACACGCATGTGCCGCCCGATGGCGGCAATCGCCGGCAAGAAGCGCTCACGGTTGAAACCGTCGCGGTAGAGCTGCTCCGGCGGTTGATTTGAGGTGGCGACGATCGTCACCCCCTGGTCGAACAAGGTCTGAAACAGGCGTCCCAGGATGATTGCGTCGCCGATGTCACTGACAAACAGCTCATCGAAGCACAACACGCGAATCTCGGTCGCCAGGGCCTTGGCCAAGGCCTGCAAGGGGTCACGGGTGCCATTGAGCTGGAACAGCCGCTGGTGTACCCAGGCCATGAAGTGGTGGAAATGCTGGCGTCGGGACGGGACCTGCAGGCTACGGTGGAACTGATCCATCAGCCAGGTCTTGCCTCGCCCGACCGGGCCCCAGAGGTACACGCCCAAGGTGGGCTTGCCCAATCGCAGCGCCTCGAAACACGCCTGGAGCGCGTCCACTGCCAGCGCCTGGGCGCCGTCATGGACGAACCCATGCTCGTCGATAGCCTGGCGATAAAGGGTTTGCGGATCGGAGGACATGCCCTGACGCTCGGTAAAAGAACGCATCCTACGCATTCGGGCTTGCTGGGGGCAAACGCCCGTCAGTCTTCGCTCAATCCCACCTTGAGCAGCGCCCCGTCCTTCGCATCGGTCAGCACATACAGATAACCATCCGGCCCCACCCGCACGTCTCGGATTCGCGCCTTGAGCTCACCCAGCAGGCGCTCCTCATGCACGATCTTGTCACCTTTGAGCTGCAAGCGAATCAGCTCCTGTGTAGCCAGGGCACCGATGAACAGGTTGTGGTCCCAGGCCTTGAAGGTCGGGCTGTCATAGAACGCCATGCCGCTGATGGCGGGCGACTTTTCCCAGACATGGTGAGGAGGCTGGGTGCCCTCCACGTGCTGGCCCTTGGCTTCGGGGATCGGTAACAGCGAGTAGTTGATTCCATGGGTCGCGATAGGCCAGCCGTAGTTCTTACCGGGCTCAGGGATGTTGATCTCGTCACCGCCACGGGGCCCGTGCTCGTGGGTCCAGAGCTTGCCAGTCCAGGGGTTGAGGGCGGCGCCCTGCTGGTTGCGATGGCCAAAGGACCAAATTTCGGGGCGCACGTTGGCCTGACCGACGAAAGGGTTGTCCTTGGGAATTTCGCCATCCGGGAGGATACGCACGATCTTCCCTTGGAGTTTATCCAGGTCCTGAGCGGTGGCACGCTGGTTGTTCTCACCCAACGCGATAAAGAGATAGCCGTCACGGTCGAATACCAGGCGTGAGCCGAAGTGGATGCCTTCAGAGAGCTTCGGCTGCTGGCGGAAGATCACCGTGAAATGCTCCAACCGGGCGAGATCCTGGGACAGCTGCCCACGACCGACCGCGGTACCGGCCTTGCCGTCGGCGCCTTGCTCGGCATAGGAGAGGTATATCGTGCGGTCCTTGGTGAACTCGGGGGACAGCACCACATCAAGCAATCCGCCTTGCCCCTGGGCCCAGACCACGGGAACACCGCTCAGCGGCGGGCCGACCTTGCCCCCGGCACTGACCACCCGCAGGTTGCCGGGACGCTCGGTCACCAGCATGCCCTGGCCGCCGGGCAAAAAGGCCAATGCCCAGGGGTTGCGCAAACCTTCGGCAATCGTGCTGACCGTCAGTTGCCCCGCCTCGCTGGGCAAGTGCTGTTCAGGGGCCGCTTGGGCCAACAGGGGTACCAGGGCGAAGGTGGCCAGCCAGATTCTGCGGGTCATGCTCGGTTCCTTCCAGTGGGATTCACGGCGCACGTTGGTTATCACGCGGTGGTCGAGTGGGTTCCAGGTTCGGGCTTTGCTGCTCGCGCCGCAGGTTGTCGCCATTGCCTATGCCACGGTTGTCCAGCGTTGGAGGCCGGATGATCGGCTGAGTGGACGGCCCGCGGACCGGTGGTGTGGCCTGCATGCTGCCCTGGTGGCTATTGGGGTTGGCGCGCTGGATCGGGCTGTTGTAGGGGTTGTTGCGGTCCGCGGCAATGAGCAACGGTTCGGGGAGCGGCGCAGCCGACAGCGGCAGGCTCAGCGAAAGGCCGATAACCAGAGCGGATATCGTGGGATTCATGCTTCACCTCCTGTACGCAATCGCGCGCTCAAGCGTTGGATAGCCTAGGACGCGACAGGTTCGCGGCAAAAGTGCGAATGCAGGGAGAGAGATTTCTTGATGTTTCAGTATGAGCCTAGAGGATTGCGGTGCTGGGCTTTCGCGACACAAGGCCACTCATCGCTCAATGGCGCGAGCGGCCTTGATTGAGGTTCTCAAGCCTTGCTGTCGACCTTGTGCCGCGCGGCATACAGGCAAAGCATCTCCATGGCCAGCGTGGCGCCAGCCAGGGCGGTGATGTCGGCATGGTCATAGGCCGGCGCCACCTCCACCATGTCCATCCCCACCAGGTTGATGCCGCGCAGCCCACCCAGGATCTCCAGCGCCTGCACCGTGCTCAGCCCGCCACAGACCGGCGTACCTGTGCCAGGGGCGAACGCAGGGTCGAGGCAGTCGATGTCGAACGTGAGGTACACCGGTCGATCCCCTACGCGCTGGCGGATCGCCGCGATCACAGCCTCCGTGCCCTGACGGTGCACCTGGCGCGCGTCGAGAATGGCAAAGCCCTGGGTGTCGTCATTGGTGGTGCGCAAGCCGATCTGCACGGAACAGGAAGGGTCCACCAGGCCCTCACGGGCCGCGTGCCAGAACATAGTGCCATGATCGATACGCTTGCCCTCCTCGTCCGGCCAGGTATCGCTGTGCGCATCGAAGTGGATCAGCGCCAAAGGTCCGTGACGCTCGGCATGGGCCTTGAGCAGAGGATAGCTGATGAAATGGTCGCCCCCGAGGGTCAGCATGGCGCACCCAGCGTCGAGGATCTGCCTGGCATGGGCCTCGATGCTGGCCGGGACCGACTCGGGTGTGCCACTGTCAAAAGCGCAATCGCCGTAGTCGATCACCGCCAGATGATCGAAGGGGTCGAACGTCCAGGGCCAATGTCTGGCCCATGCCTGCTGCACCGAGGCGGCGCGGATGGCCCGCGGTCCGAAGCGGGCCCCAGGACGGTTGCTGGTGGCGGTATCGAACGGCACACCGCTGACCACCACATCGACGCCGCGCAGGTCACGGCTATAGCGGCGCCGAGAGAAACTGGTAATGCCAGCGTAGGTGCTTTCCGCAGCGGTGCCGTAGAGGCTATCGCGGGTCATAGCCTGGTCATTGTTGTGGGCGTGTTCCACGGGCGAGCTCCTGGTTGTCGTTGTTCGTTACTGACGGCTGCGAAACGCAGTCCACATCCGGTTGCGCTGGCGCAGGTCGGACAGCGCCATGCCGCGATCGCCATACAAGCGCTGGCGAACCTCGGCGGATGGATAGATGTCCGGGTCGTTGCGCACGGCATCGTCCACCAGCGGCGTGGCAGCCTGGTTGGCATTGGCGAAGAACAGCGTATTGGTGAGCTCGGCCACGGATTCAGGACGCAGCATAAAGGCAATGAAGGTGCGGGCAGCCTCCGGGTGCGGGGCATCCTTTGGGATGACCAGGTTGTCCTGCCAGACCAACGTCCCCTCGCGTGGGATGCGGTAGATCACTTCGAAGGCCTTGCCCGCACGACGCGCCTGATCGGCGGCCATAGCCGCATCGCCGTTGTAGGTCAACGCCAGGCATACACTGCCGTTGGCCAGATCGTTGATCTGTCGGCCGTTGGCCACGTAGCTCACCGAGGGCTGCAACTGGCTTAGCAAAGCCTGGGCCGCATCCAGATCGGCCTTGCTCTGGCTGTATGGGTCTTTGCCCAGATAATTGAGGGTTACCCCGATCACTTCCTGAGGCGAGTCGGGCAAGGCGATGCCACAGCCTTTGAGGCGACTGGCGTATTCGGGTTTGAACAGCAGATCAAGGCTGTCCAGCGGTACGTCACCCAGACGTTCGCGCACTGCCTCGACGTTCACGCCCAACCCCAAGGTGCCCCAAGTGTAGGGCACGGCATAACGATTGCCGGGATCGGTCTCGGCCAGCTTGGCCAGCATGTCCGGGTCGAGGTTGCTGTACCCAGGCATTTCCTGGGCCTGCAAGGGCTGCAACGCATTGGCCTTGAGGGCTCTGGCCAGCACCGTGGATGAAGGCACCACCACGTCATAGCCACTGCCGCCGGTGAGCAGTTTGGTCTCCAGCACTTCGGGCGTGTCGAAGGTGTCGTAGCGCACCTTGTAACCGGTCTGCTGCTCGAATCGCTTGAGCGTCGACTCAGCGACATAGTCGGCCCAGCTGTAGAGGTTGACGACCTTCTCTTCGGCCTGGAGAGGCAAAGCCAGGACCAGGGACAGCAGACACAGCGATCGACGCATGGCGAACACCTCGGCAAATGAGTGGATGCCCTCAGCATGCCAGCCGGGTTACATTGAAAAAATCGCAAGTTTGCAAAGCTGACATTCACCAGGAGTGATGTAATGCTCGGACAACTGCACGACCCGGACCTGCATCTGCTTAGGCTGTTCGTCACTGTAGTCGAGGCCGGCGGCTTCAGTGCCGCCCAAGGCGTGCTGGGCCTGAGTCAGCCCAGCATCAGTCAGCAGATGGGGCGCCTCGAAACCCGCCTGGGATACCGCCTGTGCAGTCGCGGCAAGGGGGGCTTTCGCCTGACCGAAAAGGGTGAATTGCTGCTCAAGGCTACCCGGGAGTTGCTGGTACAGATCGAGCAGTTCCGTCAACAGGCCAATGGTGTCGGCGGACGGCTGCTGGGGTCGGTACGCATCGGCATGGCCGAGAACCAGGACAACAGCGTCACGCTCCGTCTGGCCAATGCCATCGCACGCTTTCGCCAACGCGAGGAGTCAGTGCAACTGGAGTTGATCAGTGCGCCGCCGGCTGAGCTCGAGCGGCTGCTTCTCGAGCAGCGCCTGGACTACGCCATCAGCTACTTCTCCGGCAGCCAAGCTGCGTTCGACTACCAGCCGCTGTTCGACGAAACCCAACGGCTGTATTGCGGCAAGGGGCACCCGTTGTTCACGGTGATGCAGGTGGGGAGCGACGAGCTGCTCGAAGCAGACCAGGTCCGCCACCCCTACCGCTTCCTCAAAGCGGGCGAACCCTTCCAGAGCCGTCGCAGCTCTGCCTTGGCCGAGCAGATCGACAGCGCCCTGACATTCATCCTTTCGGGACGCCACATCGGCTACCTGCCCCTCCATTGCGCCGCACCCTGGGAAGCGCGCGGGCTGCTGCGGGCGCTGGATCCAGGCCTGGATTTCAGCGTGTCCTTTACCCTCGCCCGGCATCGTGCCCAAGCGCCGGGAGAGGCGCAGCAGGCCTTTGCCGAGGACCTTCGGGAGGCCTTCGCCTGACTCTTTCAGAGGACCCGGCGCAGATGGTCTTTCAACGCCTGCACCCTTTTGCCACACTGCGGGCTCGATCCTTCCCCAAGGCCACTGTCATGACCACCCGCCGCCTCCGTTTCTGGCTGATTGCCCTGTTGGCCTGCGCCCTCAATGCCTGCGCGCTGTTCCAGGCGCGTGATCCGTTGAACATCAACGTCGTCGGGATCGAACCACTACCCTCCGCGGAACTGGAAATGCGCATGGCAGTGAAGATCCGCGTGCAGAATCCCAACGAGACGCCCGTTGATTTCAACGGCATCGCACTCAAGCTTGAAGTCAACGGCCAGCCCCTGGCCGCTGGGGTCAGCGATCAGAAGGGGCACATTGGCCGCTACGACGAAGCGGTCATCGTAGTGCCCATGAGCGTCACGGCCTTTGCGATGGTGCGCCAAGCCTATGGCTTGGGACGGCTGGGTTCACTGCAGGGGCTGCCCTACGTGCTGCAGGGCAAGATGGCGGGCGGCCCCTTGGGGACCGTGCGTTTCACCGACAAGGGCAAGCTCGACCTGCCCGCTGTCGGTAGCGCGACCTGGTGATCGCGCAGGCGGCGAGGATCAGCGATTGCTGCTGGCCGCGGCCATCATCTTGTTGACTTCGCTGCGCACCATGTTGGCGAACTCAGGGGGAGACATGCCATCGAGTTCGGCGCGAACCCATTCCGCCCATTTGCTCTTGCGCCGTGGCTTCTCGCCGATCAGCCGGGCAGCCTCGCCCTTGGCCTTGCCGAGGTTGTTCTGCCAATGTTCGAACAGCCGGGACTTCTCTGCCTCGATCTGTGCCCGTTCCTCGAAGCTTCTGTTGGCCAGATTGAAACTCATGGGATTACCTACCGCTTGAAAATGGCCGCTATCTTACACTGTAGCGGCGAGCAACCGGTACGCCGCGGCAACTTTCCGCACGGTGCGGCATCCATTGCTCAAGCCCCTACGATCGAGGACACGTTCATGGCCAGGAAAATCGCCGCACACAGCGACAACGAACAAATCAAGGACCAGGTTTTCAGCGAACTGCAGGCCTTGATCGAAGAATCGGAGCGACTGCTCCATGACAGTGCTGCGCTGGTGGGGGACGAGGCCGATACCCTACGTGCCCAGATCGCCCTCAAGCTGCGCCAAGCACGCCAGGCCGCCAATACCCTGCGTGGCAAGGCACAGCCTGCGATGGAGGCTGCCGAGCACTACATGGGCGGACATCCATGGCAGACGGTGGCAATCTCAGCGGGTGTGGGGCTGGTGATCGGCCTTGTGTTGGGCCAGCGACGCTGACCCGCCCCAATCCCCGAAACCGCTCAGGCCGCCGTGGCCATTGGGATACCGCTGTGGAAGCGCAGC
Source organism: Pseudomonas sp. PKS (assembly GCF_051913525.1). Classification (NCBI taxonomy): domain Bacteria; kingdom Pseudomonadati; phylum Pseudomonadota; class Gammaproteobacteria; order Pseudomonadales; family Pseudomonadaceae; genus Pseudomonas; species Pseudomonas sp. PKS. Next base: position 268,641 of record NZ_JBEGDO010000005.1, read on the forward strand.
TCCTGATCTGGCGAACTGATCAACTCTGCCTCGGCTTCACGCACCTGCTCCACGACTCGAGCGATGTCCGAGGCGTCACCATATTGGTGGGCCAGCTTGAGGTAGCCTTGGTAATGGCGCGCTTCGCTCTTGAGCAGGCCGTGATAGAAGGTCCCGAGTTCTTCGTCCAGATGCGGTACCAGCGCTGCGAAACGCTCGCAACTGCGGGCCTCGATGAAAGCACCAACCACCAGCGTATCCACCAGCTTGACGGGTTCGTGAGCCCGCACCAGACGCCGCAGACCGGAGGCATAACGCCCCGCCGACACCGGTCGCAACGGAACACCACGACGCTTCATCAGACGCAGGACTTGCTCATGGTGCACCAACTCCTCACGGGCCAGGCGCGACATCATGTTGATCAGGTCAAGATGGGTGTTGTACTTGGCGATCAGGCTCAGCGCGGTACTGGCGGCCTTGAACTCGCAGTTCTTGTGATCGATCAGCAAGGTTTCCTGGTCAGCGAGCGCCGCTTCTATCCAAGCGTCAGGGGTAGGACAGCCCAGGAAGGCATCGATTTCGGGAATCAGGGACATAAGCTCACAACAACAGGCCAACGGCAGGATCGGCGATTATACCGGGGGTGGCGCCGATCGCCAGCGACTATGCTGATACATGTCAAGCGGCACTGCGCGGGATGCTGACTATAGTCAGGCACTGGCCGCCACCTACCAAGGGAGTTAATGCCCATGCAAGCCGTCCGCAGCATCCTCGTCGTCCTAGACCCCGAACACGCCCACAGTCGAGCCTTGACGCGCGCCAAGCTCATCGCCGGGGTGACTGGCGCACGCCTACACTTGCTGATGTGCGACAAGCGCCAGGACCACAGCGCCCTGCTCAGCCTGTTGAGCAGCCAGCTACACGATGACGGGTATGACAACATCACCCATGAACAGACCTGGCATGAAAGCCTGCATGACTCGATCATCGAGGTGCAGCAGGCCGAAGGTTGCGAACTGGTCATCAAGGAGCACCGCCCAGACAATCCACTGCGCAAGGCACTACTGACCCCTAGCGATTGGAAACTCCTGCGCTATTGCCCCTGTGCAGTACTGATGGTGAAGAACGAGCGGCCTTGGACCGGAGGCGCGATTCTTGCCGCGGTGGATGTAGGCAACAACGATGAAGACCATAGGCGTCTACATGCCAGCATCATCGACCATGGCTATGCCATTGCCGGCCTGGCCAAGGGTGATCTGCACGTCATCACCGCCCACCCTTCTCCCATGCTTTCGGCGTCTGATCCGACGTACCAGCTCTCCGAAACCATCGAGCAGCGATATCGTGAAGCCTGCAAGGCCTTTCAGGCCGAATTCGACATTCCTGATGATCATTTACACATTGCCGAAGGTCCGGCAGATGTTCTTATCCCTTACACAGAAAAGCAGCTCGATGCGGTGATGACCGTCATTGGCACTGTGGCCCGCACGGGTATTTCCGGCGCCTTGATTGGCAATACTTCGGAAGTGGTCCTCGACGCCCTGGAGGGTGACGTGTTGGTGCTCAAGAGCGAAGAGACTGTCGCGCACCTGGCAGAGCTGGCGCGTGGCTGATGGAGCCAAGGGGCTGCGACACGATCTCTATAGGTGCTTGTTTCAGGAGCACAAAGACAAAACCCCTACCTACTCGCGCAGATAGGGGTTTTGCGAAATGAATCTTGACGATGACCTACTCTCACATGGGG